>NZ_JAVRBQ020000134.1:0-61557 GCF_034531215.2 Nostoc sp. ChiSLP03a | reverse complement strand
ATCCAGCAAAAACCCTAGTTTTTTGGCAAATACTTTTTCCACGTCACAGATTATAGATGAAGTTAAAAAAGTAAAACTACTGTCCTACAAAGATTTCAGCTTAAGCGATCGCGCTGCGAAAAAAATGGATAAAGTCGAGCTAAGAATCCCCTAGTTTTTCGAGCAAATAGAGCGCAGCGAGATTTGTTCAACTAGGGGAGTGTCAAAAGCTGTCTAAGGTACACTAAATTGTCGTTTTTCTTTGTGAAGAGTTTTTATAGCAATCCAAGTTGACCTGGAAAATGTCAAAATTAAATGAGTTTTGCGTAGGCGCAAGCAACTTGTCGCCAGACATCGCCACTTGACAAGCGCGGATTTGAGATAACTAAGTTGAAATTTATGGTCAAGCAACGTGTTCTTTCTGGAGTTCAACCAACCGGCAATTACCATCTAGGTAACTATTTGGGAGCCATTCGCAACTGGGTAGAAGGTCAGAGCGAATACGAAAATTACCTTTTTGTGGCTGATTTACACGCGATTACAGTGCCACACGACCCAAAACAGTTGGCAGCTGATACCTACACTCTTGCTGCTCTTTATCTAGCTTGTGGTCTTGATTTAAATCACTCCACTATCTTTGTACAATCTCACGTTTCGGCCCACAGCGAACTCACTTGGTTGCTCAACTGCATTACGCCTCTGAACTGGCTGCAAGATATGATCCAGTTCAAAGAAAAGGCTGTTAAACAAGGAGAAAATGTGAGTGCAGGCTTATTGGATTACCCTGTGCTGATGGCATCTGATATTTTACTTTACCAAGCCGATAAAGTGCCTGTGGGTGAAGACCAAAAGCAACATTTGGAATTGACACGGGATATTGCAGCTCGGTTAAATCACCAATTTGGTAAACCAGAACAACCAGTTTTGAAGTTACCAGACCCTTTGATCCGCAAAGAAGGGGCAAGGGTGATGAGTTTAGCGGACGGTACACGCAAAATGTCGAAGTCCGATCCTTCAGAGTTAAGCCGAATCAGTTTGCTAGATTCACCAGAGCAGATTCAATACAAAATTAAGCGTTGTAAAACCGATCCGATTCGGGGGCTGACTTTTGACGATCCAGCGCGTCCAGAGTGTAATAATTTGTTAACGCTCTATACATTGCTGTCAGGGAAGAAAAAGGAAGATGTGGCAGTTGAGTGTCAGGATATGGGCTGGGGACAGTTCAAGCCATTGTTGACAGACACAATTATTAAGTCTCTCAAACCAATTCAAGAAAAATATCACTCGATAACGGCGGATAAAAGCTATTTGGAGTCTGTGTTGCGGGATGGAGGGGAAAAAGCTAGAGCGATCGCAAATCAAACTTTATCACAGGTAAAAGCTGCTTTAGGCTACTCTCTTCCTCTATAATTTATCCCTTTTCGGTGTGATTGGCTATACCATTTAAGAAATTGAAAGTCTTAATGTTATGCATCACACCCACAGCCCCACAGGTTTAAATGACTTTCGCAGAGCTGTACAAGCAGGTGAATTTCTAGTTACCGCCGAGGTAGCACCGCCGAAGGGGGGAGATCCAGCGCACATGATTCAAATGGCGGCGACTCTTAAGGGAAGGGTTCATGCCGTCAATGTTACTGATGGTAGCCGCGCCGTGTTAAGGATGTCTTCGTTAATGGCGTCGGTGATTTTATCACAGAATGGCATAGAGCCGATTTGTCAAATTGCTTGCCGCGATCGCAACCGCATTAGTTTACAAGCTGATTTGATGGGCGCTCATGCTTTAGGCATAAATAACATTTTAGCTTTGACTGGCGATCCAGTAAAATCAGGCGATCATCCAGATGCCAAAGCAGTGTTTGACTTGGAAGCTGTGCGATTGCTGCAACTGATTCGGAAGATGAATCAAGGCGTTGATTGCAATGAAAAACCCTTGACTGATGGAGCCTTAGATTTATTTGTTGGTGCAGCAGTAGATCCGCAATGTAAAAGTTGGTCGGGTTTACAAAGTCGATTTGAACGCAAAATCGAAGCCGGAGCGCAGTTTTTTCAAAGTCAATTGATTACCGATTTTGATCTGCTAGAAAAGTTTATGGATACCATTGCTGCTGGTTATAAAAAACCAATTTTGGCAGGAATATTTCTATTGAAATCAGCCAAAAATGCCCAGTTTATTAATAGATGTGTGCCGGGTGTAAATATTCCCCAACATATTATTGATAGATTGGCAAAAGCCAAAGACCCTTTTGAGGAAGGCATAAAAATTGCTGCCGAGCAAGTGCAAATAGCGCGGCAATTATGTCAAGGGGTTCACATGATGGCGGTGAAGCGTGAAGATGCGATCGCGCCAATTTTAGATTTGGCTGGGATTGCTCCAGTGAATCAATTGGTATCTATGTAAATTGGACAATGAATCTTTTATTAAAGCAGATGGTTATTCCTATCTGCTTTTTTTGTGTTGAAACAGACGCATTTACATTATTTTTGATAGACTTTCAATATCCTATGTTCCCTTGACTAAATCTAGGTGCAAACTGACAAAATATTTTATAGCTTATTTCAAGCTTTTCCTAGCATATTTTTTGCCATAATTGGCGACACGACTGCTAATATCAACGCATATCAATTTGTTTCAGTCGAGCTAAAAGAAACTGCTTTTAGGATTGATGGGGTATTCATCCCCACAAGTGAAACTACAAACCAACCACTTTACTTTGTTGAAGTTCAGTTTCAATTAGACGCAAATTTTTATAGACGCTTCTTTGCCGAAATCTTCCTTTATCTGCGTCAAAACGAATCAGTCAATTTTTGGCGTGCAGTTGTTATCTATCCGCAACGAAGTTTAGATTCCAACGATCGCCTACCATATCAATTGCTGCTAGACAGTTCACAAGTGCAACGCATTTATCTAGATGAATTAGATACGAGGGAGAACTCACTTCAAGTTGCGATCGTTAAATTAATTATCGAAAGAGAAGAGACAGCCGTTGACAAAGGTAGAGAATTGATTTTACAAGCAAGGCAACAACTAACAGATGAATCTACCAGCAAGCAAATTGTAGAATTGATAGAGACTATTCTGTTGTACAAATTTACCCGGTTAAGCCGAGAGGAGTTAGCAGAAATGTTGGGCATAGAGGACGAATTCAAAAAAACGCGGATGTATCAATCAATCAAGGCAGATGGCTTAGAAGAAGGTCGCCAGGAAGGTCGCCAGGAAGGTCGCCAGGAAGCTAAGTTAGAAGCTATTCCCCGATTGTTGGCATTGGGATTGAGTGTAGAACAAGTGGCGGTGGCTCTCGATTTAACGGTGGCGCAAGTAGAGCAAGCAGCCCAGAATTAGTTGATCTTATAGTGGGCAGTGCTTGCCTCTAATTTCAATCAGCAAGTGTGACGCCGATAGCGTACTCCTTTCCTGCGGAACGCTACGCGAACAAAGAAGCAAGCTAGCAAGAGCGTCTCGTAGAGAAGCGTTAGCGAGTCCGCGTACTTTGTAAGAGTTGCAAGCTACGCTTTTAGCGTCTCGTAGAGAGCGTCATAGCCTGTTTTAGACATCGCCTCTTTTTGTTTTAACTAAACTAAACTAGAAGCGATGTCTACGACGGGCTTACGCCTACGAACTCAAAACCTGGGTTACATCTTACCGTGTTGCAGCACTTGTTGTAGATGTTGGCGAATCTCTTGTGCGTGTTCAATATCAGATTGCCGCAATTTTTGGAACAACTCTACACAAGGTTGAGAACCTACTTGTTCTGCATCTTTGATGTATGTATCGTAAGCTTTAACAGCTTCAGCCTTGTTGTGCAAAACGGTGATAAAATCATACTCCAAGTCGCTAATCGCTGTTTGAGATTGTCCGTTACCTGTATTTGTAGCCATTGCTTGAACCTCTTTTAGAATTTATAATTAACGTTATATTCACCCTTAAAGAGCGATTCATCTTCCAAAAAGAGTATATTTCAATACGTCGGAAGTACCTTGCAAAAGTAGGTTATACCCTTTTAGATTTCAGAGCCATCCAATTTCCTGATATAGTCTCAAACAAAAGAGTGGAGAGTAGGAAAATACTTTTTCACTACTCTCCACTAGAGACACGATCAATAGCGTCTCTTCCACTCCCCATTTTCATAACAATTTATCCAAGCGGTTGATTCTCATCACATTGACGTGAATACTGTAATTCCAACTCGTTTTGGCGTTCTCTACCTCCCCTATACACAACCGGACAAAACTTAGTATTAGCACTCATACAATCCATGTGTGGTGTCTTAGCGCATACCACGAGTAGTCCACCCAAAACAAATAACAAACCACAAATTGCAAGCGTATTAACCCAAGAAATTTCCAGCGCTCCGTGAACGACTACCTCTCGCAGTAAAGATACTATTGTTACCTCAACTGCCACTCCTACAGAGATACTATGTTCTTGCAAATAGACCATTAATAGTCGAAATAACTCGACTAAAATCAACACAAATAGTATTTTTGCAGTCACATGTTTATAGTCTAGTGGCTGCATGAGGGCGATAGCTATCCCCCACAATTGGATTAGCATGACGGCGAACAAACCCAAACACAAAACAATCACTATTAGGTCTTGAAAGGCTTCCATGTTGCGAACAATTGATTGCCGATCGAGCCAGCGATCGCTAAATAAAAATCGACTTTTCTGGCGCTTTTGCATGTACATTTTTCCAATCGGGACAAGTTCAGACAACACCAGCGAGTCAACCCAATAGTTTTATCTTATGCAATATTAAGTTTTTCTGCCTCAGCGAGGTTGGTAATTTATTAGTCATTGATCATTGGTCATTAGTTTTAGACAAATGACAAAAGACAAATGACTATTCATTTTAAATTTTGTGCTTGTTGTAACAATTGCTCGGCATTTTTCGCCCATTGGGGATTTTTTTGAGCATTGTATAAATCTCTAGCAAATTGCAATACTTGTACTGCATCGCCATATTGCTGTAACTGGATAAAAACTAACCCAGCACCATAATAAGCGTTGGGATAGTTAGAGTTAGCTTCGGCTGATTTTCTAAAAGCCTCTAATGCTTCTTGTAGTTTCCTTTGTTGAAAAAAAATCGAGCCGAGATTGTAGTAGGCTTCTGGATACTTGGGATTAATTTTTAATGCTTGATAAAATGCACTTCTGGCTTGATCGAGTTTACTTTGTTGGAGATAACACATCCCAATATGGTAAGGAGGTTCTGGTGCATTTTTGCTATATTCTACGGCTTTTTTAAAAGATGCGATCGCTTTCTCACAATCTCGTTGCTGTTCTCGCACCAACCCCAAGTTATAGTGGGCAAATCCGAGTTTGGGATCGAGTTTTAAGGCGTGTTGTAAATAATCGTTAGCTAACTGTAAATTATTCCCTTCTAACAACGCTCCGCCTAAATTAGCAAAAGCTGGAGCAAATTTCGGATCGGCTTGCGTCGCTCGATAAAATGCATCCGCAGAGGGTTGTAATTGTCCGATTTGTCGGAATGCTAACCCTAAATTATAGTGCGCTGGTGCCAATGCTGGATCTAATTTAGCTGCTTGTTTAAAAGCAGCGATCGCATCTTGTACCTTTCCCGCCTGAATTGCTTGTAAGCCTTGGTTTAACCAGTCTACAGCAGTTTTAGCATTAGATTGTACCAGCTTTGAGGCGACAGGAGGAGATAGCGCAAGAGAGGGGAAGGAAATACTCATAATCAGCATCAAACTTACTAACCCTGCTATGCGATATTTAAAGAATGATAATTTCATTGATTTTCTGACTCGCAACACTTTCAGTTAAATTTACTTGATAAAAAGTTTTTTACAAAAGTTTTTGATTTGGGATAAAAATTTGCGATCCTTAACTTTTCTTAAGCTAAATCTTACGACAGGCTACAATTTTTTTAACTTTCGATTAAAGGGAGGATAATAACGAATTAAAGAAGGGGTAATTTTGACTCCAGAGAACCATTTTGTTCAAATAGAATTCAGGAGTCAGGAGCCAGAATTCAGCTGGGAATTCTGTACGACTGGCAAAGAAATAAATCGGTTTAAGACCCTCGCGGACTTGCTACTGTCAAGATTTATGAATCCTGAATTCAGAATAGCTGGATTCTTCTTTAACCCTTGATATATACAGAATCATGCGGTTATAAAAGACTGACCGCAAGGGAGGTTTTATGAACGAAAAAGTAAAATCGGGTTCGCGGAACGTTGCAATTGTTGGGCCTTATTTAAGTGGAAAAACCACTTTACTAGAAAGCTTGTTATTTGTCACAGGGGCAATTTCCCGCAAAGGCAATGTTAAGGACAGCAATACAGTCGGAGATAGTGCTGCCGAGTCGCGCGATCACCACATGAGTGTAGAAGTCAGCGCCGCTAGCACTGAGTATAACGGTATTCGCTTCACATTTATTGATTGTCCGGGAAGTATAGAATTTGCCCAAGAAACGTACAATGCTTTAATCGGAGTCGATGCAGCAATTGTAGTTTGCGAACCCATCCGCGAACGAGTCCTCACCCTTGCCCCTCTATTTAAATTCCTGGACGATTGGGAAATTCCCCACCTCGTCTTTGTCAACAAAATGGATCGGGCAAATATTCACGTCCTAGAAACGTTGCACGCCCTGAAAGCAGTATCTAGCCGTCCCCTGGTAGCGCATCAATATCCCATCATGAACGGCGAAGAACTCACCGGCTTTATTGATATGGTGAGCGAACAGGCATATCAGTATCATCCAGGCGCACCTGCCGATCCCATTCCCTTCCCCGAAAGTTTAAAAGAAGAAGAACATATAGCACGGGCAGAAATGCTCGAAGCCCTTGCAAATTTTGACGACCATTTACTCGAAGAACTTTTAGAAGACATCGAACCTCCTCAAGAGGAAATCCTCAAAGATTTAAAAATGGAATTAGGGGCAGATTTAGTAGTGCCCGTTTTCTTTGGTGTGGCAGAACAAGATTATGGTGTTAGACCTCTATTAGAAGCCTTGTTAAGGGAAGCTCCCGAACCAGAAACTACAGCAGAACGTCGTTTAAAAAACATCAAAGGTGATACAGCTTTAGCGCAGGTATTAAAAACTTACTACACTCCCCAAGGTGGCAAACTCTCTTTGGTGCGTGTTTGGCGGGGCAAATTAACTGATGGCATCGTCCTCAATGGCATTCGCACTGGTGGACTTTACCGCCTCATGGGACAACAACAGCAGTCAGTTAATCAAGTTAGTGCTGGTGAAATTGTCGCATTGAGCCGTTTAGAAGGAATCAAGACGGGCGATACAATCTCTATAGAACAGCAGTCGGCAATCAAATTACCCAAAGCTGTAGAGTTGGAACCAGTGTATGCTCTGGCTATTACCCCAGAAAAGCGCAACGATGAAGTGAAACTCAGCAGTGCCATCACCAAGTTATTAGAAGAAGACTGCTCACTTGCTTGGGAACAACATGGCGATACCCACGAAGTTATTCTTTGGGGTCAAGGCGAGATTCATTTACAAGTCGCCCTAGACAGACTACGCCGCAAATATAACTTGCCAATGACAACCCACTTGCCGCAAGTACCTTATAAAGAAACCATCCGCAAAGCAGTGGCTTCAGTTCATGGGCGCTACAAACACCAAAGCGGCGGTCACGGACAGTTTGGTGACGTTTTTCTCGAAATCAAGCCCCTACCACGCGGAACAGGTTTTAACTTTAATGAAACTATTGTCGGTGGCGTGGTTCCTAAACAGTACATTCCTGGCGTAGAAATGGGCGTGCGGGAATTTTTGACACACGGGCCTTTAGGCTTCCCAATAGTGGATGTGGCGGTAACTCTGACTAATGGTTCGTATCACAACGTTGACAGTTCCGAACAAGCATTTAAGCAAGCTGCCCGATTGGCAATGCAAACTGGGATACCGCAAGCGGAACCTACCTTGTTAGAACCGATTTTGCGGATAGATGTTACCACACCGAGCGAATTTACCTCCAAAGTGCTGCAACTATTGAGTGGTAGACGGGGGCAAATTTTAGGCTATGAGGGGAGAAACGATTGGCAAGGCTGGGATAATGTCTCTGCATACTTACCACAAGCAGAGATGCAGAATTTTATTGTAGAGCTGCGATCGCTCACTCTTGGCGTTGGTTCCTTCCACTGGGAATACGACCATCTCCAGGAAGTACCCGAAAAGCTTGCCGAACGCGTCATTCATAGCAATGGCAATGGTAGTAACGGCAACGGCAAGTAATACCAATTTGAAAAAAGAATGCGATAAATAGACGATTTGTAGAGACGCGATGAATCGCGTCTTTACCCAAAGATGTATTGCAATCATTAATTGAATTGGTATATTTTTCGATTTTGAATTAATTGTAAAGTAGCGTATGCCCGCCATAGGCATCGCTCCAAAGCTAAGATTCCTGACTTATGAGAAAAGTCGGGAATCTTTTTCAATCTATAAAAGAATTCATAAACCTCTAACTTGTGTGAAATGATATGAATTTCATAAAAGCGTTTGGGAATTATGTGATTAAGCATATTCGTCTTAACTACACAGAAAAACTTATGGGCTTTATAGTCTCTCTTGTAACTAGCCTAATTGCAATTCTCGTTTATCTCAATACAGATAAGATATCTAGTGAAAGGTCACGTTTAGCAATACGTGGAATTATGATATTGATTGGCAGTATTGCAGTACTGAATTCTTTTTCTAGGCTTTTGGTGATTGTCCCACCTGGTAATGTCGGTGTCGTCAATTTCTTTGGTGAGGTTTCCGAAACTACTCTTAATCCTGGTGTCCACTTGCTTAACCCCTTTAGCAAGGTGCTGAATTTTTCTACTCGCATTAAGGATATAAAAGAAAATGTAGATGCAACATCCCAAGAAGGTTTGAGCCTAAATCTTGATGTCAGTCTTCAGTACAAGCTCGATCCGCAAAAGGCAGCTACAGTATATAAAACAATTGGAACTGATGAAACACAACTGGTGATTTCCAGATTCCGCTCTACTGTCCGCGCCATCACGGCAAACTACCCAGCCAATGCTATTTACTCTACCAAACGCCAAGAAATCGCCCAAAAAATTGACCAACAACTCACCCAAGAGATACCAGCTTTGGGTTTCATCGTTGAGGAAGCTCTTTTACGAAACATCAAAATGCCTGATACTCTACAAGCTGCAATTCAAAATAAACTCAAGACAGAGCAAGAAAATCAGCAGATGAAATTTGTTTTAGAGAAAGAGCGTCAAGAGGCAGAACGAAAGCTGATTGAAGCGCGAGGTATAGCAGATTCCCAAAAAATTCTCTCAAATGGACTTAGCAACCAAGTCCTGCAATTACGAGCGATTGAAGCCACAGAAAAGCTAGCTCAATCTAATAATTCTAAGCTGGTAATTATTGGTTCTGAAAAAGGCGCAGTGCCTATTATGATCCAGCCATAAACAGGAACCTCAAAGCCCTAAAATTTTCTTATCGTGTCAAAAATTTATTAAATGAGATTAAAGATGTAAAACTAGAACGCATAGAAGGAGAAGAAAGTGGCTGGCTTTATCGAGTTATTTTTGTATTAAACTCAGATGAAATAATATCTCTAACTCAGGTTTATAGTTCTGTTTATCAAGAGAAGCAACAATTAGTTGATTGTATTAAAACTTTTCTTCAAGATAAATCAGGTAATGATAAATAATGGTAACACTTCAGGATGGCAAATACATTGAGTCAGAAATTAGTTCTAGTTTTCCCAACTTGCCAATTGTTAAAGAAATTCCCCGATTTATCGAACAAAGCCGAACTTTAGGTAGAAGTCCAACGCTTAGAGCCTTTCGTCAATGGGTAAGAAAGCAAATCAACTCAACTTAATGTAACCCTTGCTCTTTTAACAACTCATCTGCCCAAGCTGAATCAATTTTTCCAAGAGGCGGAATTGCATCACGAGTGTAGTCTATAGCCAAATCAAATCCAGCGCGATCGTAAACGCCATGTATTAATGCTTGCAAGTCTACTAATGGTTCTGTATCGCCTCTATGTATGGGTAACAAAAAAGTTGGAATCTGCTCTTGCAACCCAAAGGGGTATAATTCTGCTTTGGGGCGAGATTCACTGCGACTTACCAAAATGCGATAGTCTGATTTAATTTGACTACCCAAGATTGGCATGGGTTCGCCACCACGCAGCAAGTCTATTTCTAAAAGATGAGTGAAGCTACCTAATACTTGCTGACGTTTACTTTCGTATGCCTTTTTTCCTTCCCCAGTCCGCTTATTTTTTGGTGATAGAATCTCAATCACTGTTACAACTTCTCCTGTTCCTACTTCCCGAACTTCTAGGTATCCTTCTCGCACTTCCTCTAGAATGGGAACGTTGACAGTTATCGGTTTTTTAGGCGGTGCAGCTACTGCAATATTAGACGGTTCTTTTTCTGTGTTTGTTAAAGAACGGCCTACAACAACATCAGGAATCCCAACTAAAATAGAATTTTCATCTGTCATTTGATATACCCGTTTCTCAACCGCCACTCGATATTTCGGTCGCAGTTGAGGAGCAATTGCATCTGCGATCGCAATAATTAATCGACTGTGAACTTCCGGCCACAGTTCAGGATTTTCTAGGTAGGGGTTCATCCCTGGAAATGGTGAAGGCATAAGCTTGGCAAAACTAAATTCTTAATGCTGATCTTAGCAATCTGGTTTGTGAGCGCGAAGATGTTTCAACAAATGAGCGTTGCAATACTTAATAGTATTTCTATAAACAACAGAAGACTCTACGATAAAAAAAGGAGCCTAAGTTAGGCTCCTTAATAAAAAACTGGGGCGTTGCTGAATCAAGGGATGATTCTTGTAGGGTGGGCGACACGAGCGCCCTGAAATACAAGGAACGGGCTTTTCGGCCCATCCCACAAAACTAGCAAAACCATCCCGCTTTCTCTGCAACGCCAAAACTGGTAATAGAATTGTGACTACTTAACAGTCACCTTACCGCCAGCTTCTTCGATGCGCTTCTTAGCATCTTCAGCAGCATCCTTAGCAACACCTTCTTTAACTGCCTTGGGCGCAGCTTCTACCAAGTCTTTAGCTTCTTTCAAACCCAAACCGGTCAATTCCCGGACAATCTTCAGCACGGCAATCTTCTTATCAGCTGGGACTGATTCGAGAACCACTTCAAACTCAGTTTGCTCTTCTACGGCTTCAGGAGCCGCAGCAGCAGTACTAGGGCCTGCGAACGATACACCAACAGGTGCAGCAGCACTTACACCAAAAGCTTCTTCAATTTGCTTGACTAACTCAGAAGCTTCGATTAAAGACAGGGTTTTTAGTTGTTCTAAAATTTGATCGGTTGCAGCAGACATTGATATAACTCCTGTAATTTTGATTATTTATTTGTCATAAGTCATTGGTCTTTAACTATAGACTTTTGACTTTCGACTGATGAACCACGAAGTCTATTCAGCAGCAGTTTCAGTGCTGCTATCTTGGACAGCAGCAGTTTCGGTACTACCACCACTTTGCTCTTGGTCAGCCACAGCCTGCAAAGCACGAGCCAGCGAACCAGGAACTTCGTTGATACCCACAGCAATCTTGGTAGCCAAAGCGTTGATAGCTCCAGCAATTTGGGCAATGAGTTGCTCTTTAGATGGCAAGTCTCCTAGTATCTTGACATCAGGTTCTTTGAGTAGGCGACCTTCCAGTACACCACCACGAAGTTCTGTCTTCTTGGTGACTTTTTGGAATTCTTGGTATGCCTTAATTGCCGATGAAAAATCATCTTTTACCAGCAAAAATGCGGAAGAACCATTGAGCAATTCCGACAAAGGCTGCCATTTTTCATCGTCTTTGATAGCAATGCCCATTAAGGTGTTCTTTGTCACCTTACAAACGGTGCCACTAGGACGCAGCCGCCGCCGTAAATCGGTAATTTCGGCAACAGTTAGTCCCTGATACTCTATTACCAGTGCCAGAGTTGACTCACTCAAAGTTTCTTTGAGGTCAGCTACTATTTCTTGTTTATTTTCTAGTGTTCTACCCATTCCAATCTCACCTCCTTAAAACAATCGGGGAAGTGCCCTAGTTGTGTGTTTTTTCTCAACCTGAACCCAAACAACAAACCCCAGCTAATATAGCCGGGGTTGAGTAGTAAGACTCTTGACGCCATAGTTATCACACCTTTGTGGGTGGTAATTCTGACAATTAGAGTTTTAACCTCGGCAGGATATTTAAGCTGTTAGCACCTGCTGTCTCCGGCTTTGCCTATTTAATTTTGTCATTTGTCATTTGTCCTTTGTCCTTTGCCCTTTGCCTTTACAAATGACAAATGACTAAGGACTAATGACTAAAAATTAACCAGCTTCGCTCAGTTTCAAATCTCGTAGGGCGGTGACATCAATTTTAATTGATGGTCCCATTGTGGCTGACACATAAAATGTGCGCCAATAACGACCTTTAGCTCCTGAAGGACGATTGCGGTCAATTGTTTCCTGCAATGCCTTTAGGTTAACTAACAAATCTTCAGGCGAGAAGGTTGTCTTACCAAACATAACATGGACAATACCAGTTCGGTCAGCTCGGAATTCTAATTTACCTGCTTTGAATTCTGCGATCGCACCTGCTAAGTCAAATGTTACGGTTCCACCCTTGGGCGATGGCATCAAACCACGCGGCCCAAGCAACTTACCCAGCTTTGCCACCTGTGGCATCACATCGGGTGTGGCAATCAGCTTGTCAAAATCCAGTCTACCTTTTTGGATTTCGTCAATTAGTTCTTCTGACCCAACTAAATCAGCACCAGCACTGCTAGCTTCATTTACCTTTTCGCCTCTGGCAATCACCGCCACCCGGACGATTTGTCCTGTACCTTTGGGCAATGCTACCGTTGTCCGTAACTGTTGGTCTGTATATTTGGGGTCAATTCCTAACCGGATATGCGCTTCCGCAGCTTCGGTAAATTTAGCTGTTGCTGTGTCTTTGAGAAGGGCTAAAGCCTCTAGCGGTTGATAGTCCTTATCTTCTACTTTTGCTTGCAGACCCTGCAAACGACGCGATATTTTTGCCATTTGTTCTCCTGGGGTAATTCCGAAGCCTTGCCTCTCCCCCAATAATTTTTAGTTATTTGTCCTTTGTCATTTGTCCTTCGTCATTTGTGATTTGTTGATTTTTTCTAATGACTAATGACTAATGACCAATGACTAATCCGTAACTGTTACACCCATATTTTTAGCCGTTCCTGCCACAATCTTCATTGCCGCTTCGATATCGTTGGCATTGAGGTCGGGGAGTTTGGTTTGGGCTATCTCTTGCAATTGTGCTTTGGTTATTGACCCAACCTTCTTTTTGTTGGGTTCATTTGAGCCTTTTTCAACTTTCGCCGCCTTCCGAATCAGTACTGATGCGGGTGGCGTTTTGAGTACGAATGTAAAACTCCGGTCTTCAAAAACCGAAATTTCTACAGGTATCACCATTCCAGCTTGGTCTGCTGTTTTGGCGTTGTACTCTTTACAAAACATCATGATGTTGACACCATGTTGACCCAAGGCGGGACCAACTGGCGGTGCTGGGTTGGCTTTTCCAGCATTCAGGGCCAGTTTAATGACCGCCACTACTTTCTTCGCCATTTGTATTTAACTCTGTTTCTCTACCTGATTAAATTCCAATTCTACTGGTGTATCCCTGCCGAAAATTGAGAGCAAGGCTTTAAGTTTACTCCGTTCTGGAGAGACTTCAATCACCTCGCCTTCAAAGTCTTTAAATGGACCAGAAAGCACCATTATCTTATCACCAGTAGCCATGTCAATTTTGACAACAGCTTCTTGTTCGCTGGTTTGTTTGAATATACGTTCAACTTCTGAAGAACTTAGTGGTATGGGGTTGACATGACCGCGACCCTTGCTGCTACCACGTTTTTGTTCTGAACCGACAAAGTTAATTACATGAGAGGTGTTGCGTACCACCTGCCAAGTATCATCATCCATCATCATTCGCACCAGCACATAACCAGGAAAAACTTTTTCTTCTGTATGCTGGCGACTGCCATCTTTGCGGATTTTCACCGCTGGCGTCTGCGGAATTTCTACCTGGATAATTTTGTCAGCGACATCAAAAGTTTGAATGCGTTGCTCTAAGTTAGTCTTTACACGCTTTTCACAGCCTGAAGCTACTTGTACTGCATACCAGCGTGCTTCTTTTGACGCTGCTTCTGCTGCTTCTGCTGTTTCTGCTGTTTCTTCTGACTGCAACATTGAGTTGCGTGGTTCATCTGTTGCAAAACTCATTAGAACACCTGTTTTGCTGCCCAAGCAAACAATCCATCGACCAAGTATATCAAAGATGCGGAGAGTGCCACCATTAACAACACAGCGGCGGATTCGCTCACTATCTGTTTCCGACTGGGCCAAACTACTTTTTCAAGTTCTTCTTTGGTTCCCTGTATGAAGTTGCCAAAGCTAAACCCATTTGCGGTTTCTGGCAATTCTGCTTCACTTTTTTTGGCCACGACCGTTTATCCCCCGTTTCTTATACTAGATCCTGTTTAATTGTCATCTAGGTTTGCAGTTTCGACTCTATTTTACTTTTTGCCAGTAAAACAACTGCAAATACAATAAGTTTACCCGAAATTATTAGCGCTAACTGCTATACTAGCAGCTGCGTAATTATTTCGGGCTTTGTTTTTTGCTCTTGAGCGCGCCCTGGAGGACTTGAACCCCCGACATCAGGTTTTGGAGACCTGCGTTCTACCAACTGAACTAAGAGCGCACAAGCTGTTTTTGATTCAGTGATTGCGCTGAACTAAATTTTAGTTTAACGCAATATGCGATTTATATCATAGCTTAATTTTGCCCTTGAAAACAAATCAGCGGCAGATGCCGCTTGCAGCTTGAGATTTCTCCCATTCTTTTTCTTTTGCAGTCCGAATCACAAAGGGCGGTCAAACCGTTGCTTGATTCTGGTTGCCTTACCTACGCGATCGCGGAGATAATACAGTTTAGCACGTCGGACTTTACCTCGACGTAACACTTTAATGCTGTCAATCCGGGGAGAATGCAACAGAAATACCCGCTCAACGCCCACGCCTTGAAAAACCTTACGAACTGTAATAGTTTCGTTGATGCCGCCATTGCGCTTGGCAATCACAACTCCCTCGTAGGGTTGCACGCGGTATTTTTCGCCTTCCTTGATTTTTACTCCCACTTTTACAGTGTCACCCACATAAATGTCGGGCACATTCGATTTTATCTGTTCCGCTTCAATGGAGCGGATAATCTCTTGAGCGTTCATAGTCTTTCTGTCTGCTGAAAAAAACTCACGATCATCAATGATAAATCGATAATCCTATTTCAGTCTACTTGTTAGGATTGATAATTGTACTGATACAACAGCTTAAAGATCGAAGCTATATTGCAGAATGCCGTATTACAAAGGAAAAATTTATGAAATTTAGCATCGTCATCAGTACCTATAATCGCTTGAATTTGCTCAAAAGAGCAATTAATTCGGCTCGTAACCAAACAATCGAGTGCGAGGTGGTTGTTGCTGACGATTGTTCTGATGATGACACCCAAACCTATCTCAAAAGCTTAGGGGATAAGGTTGTTTACCATCATAACGAAGTAAACCTTGGTCATGCAGCAACGGTAAATGCTGGAGTTGCCAAAGCTAGCGGCGACTGGATTAAGTTTTTAGATGATGATGACTATTTAGCGCCCAACTGCATAGAAGAGATGGCAAAGGCGATCGCACTTCGTCCCGATGCTGTAATCTGCTCTTGTGTGGCGGCTCAGGTGGATGGCAATGAAGTTGAACTCTCTCGCACCCCCCAAGTTGGCCCCGGTTTAGCTTTTTATATCCCCCAAGCTGATATTCACTACGGGATGCTTTTAGAGCTTGTACCCTTTGGCACACCTGTA
The DNA here is from genome assembly GCF_034531215.2 of Nostoc sp. ChiSLP03a. Taxonomy (NCBI): domain Bacteria; kingdom Bacillati; phylum Cyanobacteriota; class Cyanophyceae; order Nostocales; family Nostocaceae; genus Nostoc; species Nostoc sp. ChiSLP03a. Next base: position 45,720 of record NZ_JAVRBQ020000134.1, on the reverse strand, counting down.
CAAGTAGCTTGTCGACGTGATGCTTTTCTACAAAGTGGTGGTTGGGACTCCACACTCGATGCTAACTGTGATGACATCGATTCCTGGATTCGGATTGCTCAGTTTGGCGATGCTATTTTCTTCAATCAGTGTCTTGCTTACCGCACTATTTGGCCGGGTGCGTATAATCAGAAGTTTTCTTTGTCTCGGCGGTTGGCGACAAATATTTTAATGAAAGAAAAAATTTACGCCTTGGTAAATGAGCAACATCGTTCAAAGATTCCTGTCTTTCAAGATATAAAAAATTACCTAAGACTCCATTGGATTTTAGTTGCACTGAAGCAAAAAAATCTCAAGAGTTTTCTTTCCATGATAGATCCATCTATACTTTCTCCTCGGTCTTGGAAGTTTTTGCTAACTGCTATTTCATCACGCCGCTCTCAGGGAAACAATTCTCAGGTTCGTAAACTTGTATTGATTGAGTTGTACTATGATGTCTGGCAAAATGCCCAGAATAAAAGCGCCAGTCTTCAAAATTTAGAATTAGATTCTGTGCCACTGGTGGACTTGCCCATGAGCGCCCAGTCGAACTCTCAGTACTAGATGAGGACGTTACTACCAATTACCAGATCGGTAGCTGTGAAATTCTTCAAAGTTGCCAATGTGGTAGTGTAATCACTCTTACCGTAATTATAATTAACTTGTGTAGAAGTACCCGATTGGGCAAATAGTAGGTAGCCATCACTTACGGGATTGCTGCCAGTTTTTTCTTCTCTGTTTTTACTGCTGTGTGAAATGGAATTTATATATCTGCTGTGGTGTACTAGAGTTCGATACCAGAGTATTAAGAAATAGAAAATAAGGTTATAGCAACTTTAAATAGCAGATTCAGCCTTCAGAATTTTGGAGTTTTACCCCGATTTATTGAGCCGTTACTGAATAAGTCTTTAAGCTAAGTAACTGGTTAGAAGCGCTCTTAATCAGTAGAAAGTGGTCAATTTTACGGACTACTGACTACTTTTTAGTTGTCGCTGAAGACCTCAATAATTATGTTGATTTCTATTCAGTTACTTATCTTTATTTTTTATACACATCTCAAAGATTATGCGAATCATACATATTTTAAACCACGTTCAAGAGATAGGTAACGGTATTGTGAATGTGGCTGTGGATCTGGCTTGTCTACAGGCAAAATCTGGTTATGAGGTCGCGGTTGTTTCTGCTGGTGGAGAATACGAGGCTTTACTAGAGCTTTGTGGTGTCAAACATTACTACTTAGACCAAAGCAGGAAATTGCTAAATACGATTAAAGCAGCTATGCGTTACCGAGCGATCGCAGCTGAATTTCAGCCGGATATTGTTCATGCTCACATGATGACGGGGGTAATATTAGCACGCATTTTTAGGGGACGCAAATATGCTTTAGTTTCTACAGTCCACAATGAATTTCAGCGTGCTAGCTTGCTGATGGGTTTAGCTGACAGAGTAATTGCTGTCAGTCAGGCTGTATGTGATTCTATGATTAGGCGTGGTATTCCAGAAAACAAGTTGCGGATAGTATGTAACGGCACTTTAGGCAGTCCCCGCACTAGACAAATACAAGATTATCAACCTTTAACATTACAGCATCCAGCGATCGCCACTGTCGCCGGGATGTATCAACGCAAAGGAATTGCTGAGTTAATTGCTGCCTTTGAACAAATTGCCTCAGATTTTCCCCAAGCCCATCTTTATTTGGTAGGAAATGGCCCTGATAAACAGCTATTTGAGGCACAGGCACAAGCAACTTCTGTAAAAGAACGCATTCATTTTGAAGGCTTCCAACCAGAACCTCAACGCTATCTAATATCTTGTGATATATTTGTGCTGGCTTCTCACCGTGACCCGTGCCCTTTGGTGCTTTCGGAAGCTAGAGAAACTGGAACTGCGATCGTCGGCACTCAGGTAGACGGGATTCCTGAAGCTTTAGACAACGGGCGAGCAGGTCTTTTAGTGCCAGCAAAAGATAGTCATGCTTTAGCTGGGGTTTTAGTGCAATTACTGAGTAATGCCGAGATGCTGCAAGAGTGGAAACAGCGGGCAAAGAAAAACTTAGACAGGCTGAGTGTTGCCCGCGTCCATCAGGAAACTATGACAGTGTATCGTGAGTTGATTACAGAATGAGGGCAGGGGCATTGGGCATTGGGCATTGGGCATTGGGCATTGGGCATTGGGTAACAATCAATAGTTCTTCTGACCCCTGCTTCCCCTGCCCCTCTGCTCCCCTGCTCCCCTGCTCCCTGCTCCCTGCTCCCCTAGTCCTCTTAACAGAGCGATCGCTTTAATTTGAAAGCTACGCCTAAAGCGCCAAAAACCAGTACACCCAAAACGTTAGTTGATTCAGGAACAGCGGTGTAATAAGAAGCCACTCTGATGGGCCCGTCTTTATCTTCTTGATCTGCTGGAATTGGTGGAATGATTCCAGCACCTGGCGCTAGATTAGGTAGGCTAGCGAATGGATTGTAAAATAGGCTTCCATTAGGGATTACGCCACCACTAAAAGTGACAGTACTACCCTTGATAGTAATGTCTTTAAAAACATCCTTAAGATCGGGGTTAACAGAGGAACCAATCTTCCCATCTCCATTAACATCTCCCCACTCGACTGGTTCATTATCAAATGGTGGAGTAGAATTCGGATTACTATAGGACAGCGTTTTTAAATCAAAGACCAAGCTATTTATATCGTAACCAGTGGCATTTACAAAGTTATTAGCTACATCTGGAACACCATATTCTATTACTTCCCCTGGTAGAAACCCTGTAAGGGTTCTTGGTTTTTTGATATCGAGTATGGCTTGATTTTTAGTCGTCACAATGGGTTCTACAAAAATGACGGCTCTTGCTGGTGTCGAAGACAAAAAACTAATTCCTGCTGTTCCTAGAACAGACAAGGCTATTTTTGTGGCAATTCTAGTCATATTTGTGTCCTTTTGATATTGATTCGCAGAATACTACACGGCATGGTTTAAATCAAACAGCAAAAACTCATTTTTCAACCGCTACTTATCAGCTAGATAAATAGTGGTTAATGTATGCTTGCTTCCTGAGTTGATATTTACTCATAGGTTGATTTATAAAGCAATTCTTGTAATGCTTTATCACGATAACTAGTAATTTCACGCAATCTTTATAAAAAATCCAAATTAGAATTCATACATTGACAGATTAGACAATATGTGAATCATAAGTAATTATCCTGACTCTTAATGAACTATGCTTCATTACTGTCTTAACGGGGCGCTACGTAGCAGGTTTGAGATGAAATGCAAGCTTTAATCTTGTTGATGAGCAAATTTATAACCACCCCAGAAAGAAAGAGCGATCGCAACTACCAACAAAATTGGTATGCTGTACCAAGGAAACTGAGACAAGGGTAAATGGGCAGCTGCACGCAGTCCAATGCTGGCGTAGGTTAAGGGTAACAGGTAAACTACGACTTTAAGGGCTGCCGGTAATGTACCAGGGTCAAAGAAGGTTGCCCCTAAGAATGACATGGGGATAATAATAAAGTTATTGTAGAGTCCAACTGATTCGAGCGATCGCACACTCAACCCTACAATCACCCCTAATCCAGCAAATACCGCACAATTGAGCACCACTAGCAGTAAAAACAGTGGGTTGACAAAATTCCAGTTTCCACTTAGAAGCAACGCTACCAAAATCACGGAACCGGAAGTCATCAAACCCCGCACGACTCCCGCCAGCATTTTACCGATGTACAGCGCTAAGGGATTTATGGGAGTTAACAACAATTCCTCAAAGGTTTTGGTAAATAATCTGTCTCCACAAATTGAAAATGTCGTTCCAGCAAAGCTAACTGTCATCGACGACAGCGCCACCATTCCCGGTAATATAAATTCCAAATAGTTGTCATAGTTACCACTAATTCCCGAACCGGGTTTGATGGAACTACCTAAACCCAAGCCAAAAGCTAAAATATATATCAGTGGCGATATTAAACCTGATGCCGCAACTGGTAAAATTCTCACGCGTAAATCTAGCCAATCTCCCCAAAAAATAGTCAGGCTATCAGCCAGGAAGATTTGAAGTTGCGAAGTTTTGAACCTCTTGCCCGAAGGTAGCGCTCTTTGAGATGTCACTTGCTTTCAATTAGTTATTAAAATTTTATTAAATCTTAATTTACATTGTTTTACACATCAATTACTACGGGAAACAAAAATATCTCATCCGAAAAATTTAAAATTAACAACAAAAGTTAGATAGTTTAAGTATTCTGACTAGATCAATTGTGAAAGTAAATAGCGATATCTGATAACAATTAAAAGTATTAAAATTTTGTGCCAATATCTAGATAAACTAGTATTTTTCTCATTTAACAAGAATATTGCAGAGAAAATCGCAGGCAATTACAGTCAAGAATAGGCATACTGAAAGAGGGAGAAAAAACTTTAGACTACTCCCAAATTGGCGTGAAGGTGATTAAGCAACAATGAGACGTAAATCTACTGGTAGATCGGCTACTACTTCTAAACCCTCTATTTTCCAATCCCCTCTATTTAACTTCACCACCATCGCAATTATGGGAGGGGTGTTGATTTTGGGAATTGGGATTGGTATTGCTTTTAGTTCTACAACCACATTGGCACCAGCAAATGTAGCTTCCCGTGAATTTATAGATACCAAAGCACCGAACCCGGAAATTTGCGTGCAGTACGGAGCCAGCGCGATGGTGATGGACGCTAGACTGTTTGTTACTCTCAACCCCTTTAATGTTTATGTTTCACAGCCGAGTATGCGTCCCGGATGCGTGCTGAGACAAAATAACTGGGCGCTTTTAGAGCAACGTAAGCTGGTGACATCCGAGCAGGTAAATGAGTGCAAAAATCGCCTGAACACCTTTGGTTTCACAGGTAACTTGGACAGTGATAAACCTGATATTAGATGTATATATCAGAATGAAGCTGCTCAAAACTTCTTCACCGCTCAACCGGGAGCAGTTGGAACACCTCAAGAAACGGACAGATTTTAGATTTGGGGATTGGGGATTGGGGATTGGGCAAAACAGTTCTGAGTGCTGAGTTAGGAGTTAGAAGTGAGGAATTATTTTCCTTGTCCCCTTGTCTCCCTTGTCTCCCCAATCCCCAGTCCCCTGCGATCGCATCTGCCTTCATCACCTCACTCGTACTCGTCACGGATAATTGTTAAACCTAGAGCTTTGTAAGCACTCAGCATATTATTAGATACTGTCGGTGCTGTTACTAGGTAAGTCAGGGCATGAATGGACTCCACAAGATAAGGAGCAGCCGTGTCTAGTTTTTCTGCTGTGACTAATCCGACTACCTCAGCCGATCCAGCAATCATCGCTCGTTTGACGTGGGCTTCGTCTAGGTTAGGTACACTAATCCCAACTTCTGGATGCAAACTGCAAACTCCCAACATACACAAATCTGCACGAATCATCCGTAATGTCTCAATTGTGACCGTACCGACGTTCACCAAGGCTTTTTTGTAGAGTTGTCCGCCTAACATCACAACCTCTATATGGGGATGTTCTGCTAAAGCAACGGCAATTGGCGGACTATTTGTGATCACTGTTGCGTGCAAATCTAAAGGCAAATGACGGGTTACTTGGAGAGTTGTTGTACCTCCATCTAAAATCACTACCTGTCCCGTACTAACTAATTTTGCTGCTGTGCGAGCGATCGCTTCCTTTTCTTTTGGCGCTTGCTTTTGGCGATCGGCATAACTAGCGGTGGCTGGAGATTTCAGGAGCGCTCCCCCATGAACGCGTTGCAATAGTCCGGTTTGTGCCAGTTCTCGCAAATCTCGGCGAATCGTATCCTCAGAAACTTTGAGAACAGCACTAAGTTCTGTCGAAAGTACCTTTTTATCACGACGCAGAATTTCTAAGATGAATTGTCGTCGTTCAGCAGTTAGCATAATTAATTTTCCTGAAATTGCGTTTTTAAACTTGAAATTGCACGTTTGTGAGTTTATACTTATTGATATACAAGTCTCTGTACGGTAATCCGTAACTTCAATTGAATTCAAGCACATTCATGCACAATTGCATGTATTGATTTTGGCATTTGATGATATCACACGGTTCCACAATGGTTCTGAGTGGTTAGTTTGAGCTTGAATAATTGTTGCCCATCGGGGTTTTAACAATTTTTTTGTAGTGCGATCACGCGTTTTGTCTGTTCAAATTGTTTTTTATTCAATCAAGAAACCATGACTATTATGAACAACCAATTTCCAATTGATCTCGGTGCTTACAAACCTTTAGCGCTCAATCCCGCAAATTCCAGCCTCACAGATGAACAACGAGATACTCTCAAAGCGAATATTCAACTTTGCCGAGATGCGATCGTCTTTTTTACGGCGACTGGCGCTGCTAGCGGAGTCGGCGGTCATACTGGTGGGCCATACGATACAGTCCCAGAGGTGATGATTCTCGATGCCTTTTTCCGGGGAGCATCGGAGCAATTTGTACCAATTTTCTTTGATGAAGCAGGACATCGAGTCGCCACCCAATATCTAATGGCAACATTGCATGGTGATTTACCTGCCGAGCAACTTTTACATTATCGGCAAGCACATTCCAACTTACCGGGACACCCGGAACTAAAACTAACTCCTGGTGTAAAATTTAGTTCTGGGCGCTTGGGCCATATTTGGCCTTACGTCAATGGTGTGGCAATGGCGAACCCAGGCAAGGCTGTTTTCTGTCTCGGTTCTGATGGTTCGCAACAAGAAGGCAATGATGCCGAAGCGGCTCGCTTGGCTGTTGCTCAACATCTCAACGTCAAGCTACTCATTGATGACAATGATGTCACGATCGCTGGACATCCTTCTAAATATTTACCTGGTTTTAGTGTCGCCAAAACCTTAGAAGGTCACGGTTTGAAAGTACTTCAGGGAGACGGGGAAGACTTAGACGATTTATACCGTCGTATTTGCGAAGCTGTGAATACTCCCGGAGCGATCGCTCTAATCAATAAACGCCCGATGTGTCCTGGTATTGAAGGTTTAGAAGGTTCCATTCATGGTCATGATGTAATTTCTCTAGATTTAGCAGTTAAGTATCTAGAATCTCGCGGACAAACTGCGGCTGTCGAATACCTTAAAAGTATTGAGAAACCCAAACAACCATATACGTTTCTGGGTTCTGGTGACAAATGGGGCGCTAACCGCAGTGTGTTTGGTGAAGCCGTGGTGGGTGTCCTCAGTCGCATGAGTGAAGCGGAGCGTAAAGAAAAAGTCAAGGTCATTGATAGCGATCTAGAAGGCTCCTGCGGTTTGAAGATAATTCATGAAACATACCCAGAAATATTTATTTCCTCCGGCATTATGGAACGGAGCAACTTCTCTGCTATGGCCGGATTCGGGATGGACGAGGGCAAGCAAGGTATTTTTGCGACTTTCAGCGCCTTCTTAGAAATGTGTATCTCAGAAATCACAATGGCACGGCTAAACTATTCCAATGTTCTGTGTCATTTTTCCCATGCGGGTATAGATGACATGGCAGATAACAGCTGCCACTTTGGTATAAATAATATGTTTGCTGACAATGGCTTGGATGATGGCTACCCAACACAGTTGTACTTCCCAGCAGATAATAATCAAATGACAGCTTGTGTAGAAGCTGTATTCCATGAGCCTGGACTGCGGTTTATTTTCTCCACCCGTTCCAAAGTGCCCAATATTCAGGACAGTAACGGCAATGACTTGTTTGGAAGTGGTTACAAATTTGTTCCCGGTAAAGATGAGGTTATACGAGAAGGGACACAAGGCTACATTATCAGTTTTGGCGATGCTCTCTACCGTGCCGTTGATGCTGTAGAGCGTCTTAAGCAAGAAGGGTTAGACGTTGGTTTAATTAACAAACCAACTTTAAACACCATTGATGAAGAAATGATTACCAAAGTTGGTAACTCTCCTTTTGTGCTTGTAGTAGAACCCTTCAACCGTCGCACTGGCTTAGGCAGCCGTTTCGGTTCCTGGCTACTAGAGCGAGGGTTGACTCCCAAATATGCCCATCTTGGAACTTATAAAGAAGGTTGCGGCGGTTTGTGGGAACAGTACCCATATCAAGGTATCGATCCAGTCGGCATCATCAACAAGGTGAAGGAGTTAGTTGGAGGAAAGTAATTCATTTATTAGGGCATAGGGCATAGCAGGGGAGGCAAGGGAGGCAAGGGAGACAAGGGAGACAAGGGAGACAAGGGAGACAAGGGAGACAAGGGGGAATTATTGAACAAGTCTCTCCCCTCTTCCTTGTCCACCTTGTTTCTTCTCCATGCCCAATGCCCCATGCCCAATTCCCAATATTTATTTAGTTTTGGGTAAAGGTTGACCAAACTCGATTACCTGGGGTTCGGGATCGTTGGGGATTGTTGGAATTGGAAATTCCGACACCCCTAAAGGAGGAATGTTATTTAAATTACTGGGTTGATTTGGGAAAGAAGGAGGGGGAAGACTCGAAGCAGGTTGTTGAGAGGGAGAGGATGGATTTGGATTTAAAGCAGGTACGGTGACAAAAGGCTGCCCTGAGTTAATAGTAGTTGTTGAGGGCAGTTGATTGGATGGAGGCGGAACTGTGAGTGAGGGCGATTGTTGATTAGTAGCGGTTACGGGTTGTTTAATAGGCGGCTTTTGGAGTGTTTGAGGTTGTTTCTTGGCTGAAGCTGCGGATTTTCCTGGTTTTACGGCTGTAGTTTTACCGGGAATAGCCGAACGTAATACCCAGCGAGTGGAGTTTTTTCGGGAAACTGGTTGCAGTTGTACCTTTTTGGGATTAAAAACAGTCCCTGCTGCTAAATCTAGGACAATACGTGTATCGTTTGCGTTTAGCTGAGAAATACGAATGCTTTTGATTGCTCCAGAATAATTTTGTTGTGTGGTAACTTTGCCCAACTTAGTATTCGGTAAATCTACAACCAGACGAGAGGGTTGAGCTAAATAGAAATAACGAGGGGTTGTGCCTGCTGATAGATTGATTTCGAGTTGCTGTGTTTTGGGAGAAAAACGCCAATTATTTAGCTTTGCCCCTGGTGTACCAGCATTAGTAAAAGTTTCGAGGGCGATCGCTGCATAAAAACTTAATATACTGATGCTAAATAACTGCTTGCCCCATTGGTAAAATTGCTTAGTTTTTAGTTCCCGATTCATTCTGTTTATTTGCTCCATAAAACCCATACAATGCACTTACATTGCTGTTTACTTCGCGCTTCCAATCCCTTAGACGCGATGATCGCGTCTCTAGCAATCCCCCAATTCAATTAGCTTTTTGAGGCACAGCAGTAAATTTCAGAGTTTGTGGAATACCATTTACGGTTAATTGACCTGTCATATTACCTCGATCCACAAGTTGCATTTGAATTGTGACTGAGTTTAGAGGATCGTTTTGGGGGCGAGAAATATTACAAAGGATTGATTTACCAACTTTTCCAGATAAATTTAATTGTTGATTTCTGAAGATGCCTGCCAGAGAGTGCTTTTCGTCAGTGTCGGCGTTAGCGCTTGCCGGTAATACAGAGGCATTTAAGTAAATACCTGACTGCTCAATGTTTAACGTCAGAGTATCCGATTTTTCACAGTTAGGCAAATTCTCCGCTAGGGTTAGACGATAGCGACCGTTAACTGACGGAGGAGCCTTGAGTTTGTTTTCTCCGTAAACAGTGACAGTTTTAAACAACAGTAGCACTGAAATTATTGCTACTCCGTAAAAACTTAAAGATTTGAAGTTGAAATGATTCATGTTCTCAGTTCCTCAATGTTGGCTCTTGACTGCTGACATCAGGAAGCATGGAAGCCAGATGAGCGGTGACTTGACTGTAACGGCGGGTAATCAGCAGGGAGGAGCAACATTGAATGGCTAGTTGATCTGTATATCTTCCCAAGGTTTGACGCTCGATACCCCAAGTGCGGCTAGTGCCTGCAATTGTTAGGTCTACATTTTTTGAGGCTTCGACTACAGCTTGAATTGGATCTGGAGCTTGAACAATTTTGATTTCGATGCGATCGCGTACACTACTCGGTAATTGCTCCATCATCGTATTTAACTCATCACTCAATTCATCCTTGAGGTGATTTTCGGGTACAACCTGCAAAACTTGTAACAGACAAGTCTCACGATTAATTAGCAGTCTCAGAGCTATTATTAGTGCTAAATCATCATGAATATTGGCCGAATAAGGCACCAACAAGCTTTCTAATTGCTCACTTCCCCTATCCACAAACACTGCAACATCAACTGGCGCAGTAGTGAGCATTTGACCAACTCTTCCACCTAAGCGGTTGCTACTAAAAGCTGGGCGATGCCATCCTACAAGAATTAAATCAACTTGTTTGAGTGCGGCAATCTGTGCAGTTTCCCGCGCAACATTACTAGATATGCGAATGATGGGATGCACATGAGCGCGTGTTTCTACTGGTTCGAGCGTATTAATCAATTCTTCTAGCTGCTGGCGGCGCTGGGCAATTAATCGGTCTGCTTCAACTGGCGTACTTTCAAAGGCATAATCTTCTTCAAATTCAATCAAGCTTAGAGGGTTAACAACAGAGGGATATCGGGAGTTGATGGCGATATTTGCTGCCAACTGTACCAAGCCTTTTTGGGTACTCGGATTTGCCACTGGCACTAAAATTCGGTAGGGACGAATGTAAGTTTCAGCATCGGCGGCGGTGGTAGCTGTTTGTGCTTCTAACTCCGGTTCCACCACATCTAACCTGATCAGCTTTTTAGGATATGTCCATTCCAGTAGTGGCGAGGTCATGAAGGTAGTTACCAATGCCATAATTACCAGCATGGTAAATATTAAAGGAGAAATTACCTTTAACTCTAAACCAATGTTTAGCACTATCAGTTCGGTTAAACCGCGAGTATTCATTAACCAACCGAGTGCTGAGGCTTCCCGTTTACTAATGCCACTGACACGCGCTGCTACATAAGTACCAACATATTTGCCTGCGATCGCTACTGCTAAAACCAACGCACACAAAAGCCACAATTCGGGACGGTTGAGCAAGCCTATCTGCGTTTTTAAGCCACTGTAGGCAAAAAATACTGGTAGCAAGAAAATTAGTACAAAATCTTCCGTTTTTATTGCCAATTCTCGCACTAAATCTTCATTTTTGGGCATAGCTGCTCCCAGCAAAAATGCTCCAAAAATTAAGTGAATCCCAATTAATTCAGTGATTAGTGCCGATGCAACCACACCCAGATAAATCCCAGCTAGCAGTAATTGGCTGAGTCGTCTTGCACGGAGGTAATGTTTGGCAAGGCCTTGCAGGAACCAACGACCAACTGTCAACATCAAGCCGATGTAAACTATGCTGGCGATAATTGTGGGTACAGCACCAGCAAAGTCACCAGTTCGCGCAACTGCGATCGCTACTGCCAAGAGACACCAAGCTGTGACATCATCCACTGCTGCACAAGTTAACGCCAACGTTCCTAAACGCGTTCCTTGTAAATTGTTTTCAGTAATGATTCGCGCCAAAACTGGAAAGGCAGTAATCGACATCGCCGCCCCCAAAAATAAAGCAAAGGCGGTGAACGATACACTTGCATCGGAAACTAGGGGATAAAGGATTACCGCTAGCAATGTTCCTAGAGAAAACGGCACCAAAATGCTGACATGAGAAGTTAAAACTGCTACTTCTAATTGCCCTCCGAGGTATTTGGGATTTAGTTCTAGCCCAATCAGAAACATGAAAAATATTAATCCCACCTGAGACAAAACATTCAGAAAAGGAAAAGTTTCTGGTGGAAACAAGCTAACTGCTAAATGGGGAGCAACTAACCCAAATAAAGATGGGCCGAGCATAATTCCGGCGACAATTTCACCAATTACTAGCGGTTGCTTAATAGAACGAAATGCTAGCCCTACTAGCCGTGAAAGTCCAATAACAATCAGCACCTCAACCAGAACGAGAATAACTATGTGCATGGTTTCCTCAAAATTAACTATCTGGTTTCCCTAAGATAATTCTTTAAAAGACTGCAAAATGTCAAGCTTGTGGATACAACAAAGAATAATTTGTACTTTGTTGTTATATTAATTATTGTTACGATGCTGTTGCAGCCGTTATGGGTAATCAAGTTCGTAGTAAAGACTTTAGTCCTTAATTTTTTCAGCACTAAAGCGCTTACTAAAAACTCTCAAAACTAGTTTGATAAAGTACTAGATTCTTAATTAATCTAAGATTTAAATTTGTTTAAGTCAAAGATTTATCATAGCTTGTACCGTGCAATAAAAAGGCAATCATTGGTGATGCCATTAAAGTAGTAATAACTGCCATAATAACCATTATAGTGAATAAAGTTGGGGTAATTATACCTTGTTCTAGACCAATATTGAGGATGATTAACTCCATCAAACCACGAGCATTCATCAGAGCGCCGATTGTTGCAGATTCGCGCCAATTTTCCCCCGCCAATTTTGCAGCCAACATACAAGCAACACCTTTACCGAGAATTGCGATCGCAATAATTAATAGCGTCATTCCCCATAAAGTAGGTGTGTTTACTAATCCAATTTGAGTATTTAATCCAGAGAAAACAAAAAAGATTGGTAACAAAAAAGAAGTAGTTAAAAACTCCGTATATTGGCGAATTTGTTGGGCAAATTCTCCCCGTGGTGTCACTGCTCCCAACACAAAAGCACCAAATATTGCATAGATACCTGTAACATCGGTAAACCATGCACAAAACATCAAAATTATCAACATTAAAGTCAGGGTTTGTCTGTTCACACCTTCGCGTTTTGTTATGCGTGTGAACGCTTTTAGTAGAGGTTGTCCGAGGAAAATCGCAAATAAGACATAGCAAATGCCACCACCAATTGCTAATATGGCAATGCTCAGAGAATTTTTCACGCTAGCAAGCACAATCGCCAGCAAACACCAAGCAACTGCATCATCTACCGATGCTGCACCTAAAGCCAAAGTACCGAAGCGAGTTTGTGTCAGACCGCGTTCGTAAAGAATACGAGCTAACATTGGAAAAGCCGTAATTGTCATCGATGCACCCAAATACAAAGCAGCTGACCAAGGCATAACTTTTGGTTGAAAGAAATCGCCATTACGATAAAACCAAAAAGATGCGATCGCTCCTAAAATAAAAGGAGTGATAATCCCAGCCGCTGATAGCAAACTTGCACTTTTAATATGATGTTTTAAGAGTTTGGTATTAAACTCTAAACCAATCAAAAACATATAAATTACCAACCCAATCTGGCTAATAGCATATAAAATCGACATCGATGGATTGGGTATTTTGAGTCCGACAGCAGTGATGATGGGAAGCTTAGGAAATAGCCATTGTTGAAAATCTGGTGCAATCAATCCTAAAAGTGATGGCCCTAGCATGACACCTGCGATCATTTCGCAAACAACATCAGTTTGACCAAGATAGCGGCGTCCTATAATCGTGACAATGCGACAAGTTGCTAAAATAACTGTGAGTTGTAGAAATAGCTGAATAACCAGATCAAAATTTGACATTGCACTTCCTTAATTTATGTCTCTGCATTGAAGAATCTCCCTAGAGTCTAAAGTTTGTCCTGTTTTACTCATATATGACTACTACATCAGCACAAATGCCAATTTTGTAAACATAAGATAGCTGTTTGTAGTTTGATGAGATACAACAAGCAATGCGTTGCTTTGGTTTCTAAAGTTATCTTGTTCTTAAGAACGCACATAACTGTACGTCAATACAACATATTGCATCCAAACGAAAACCGCCATATATGATTTTTTATGATTTGTTAATTGGCGATTTATAAGCTTTTTTATCTATTTGAGGCACAATCGACTGTAAAGACGTACATTTGTGCGTCCCTAACCTACAGTTGAATTACCTGAAAATTGCTATGATTTTTGATTAAACTAGTTTCTGATAATTTTAAATTTTACAACCACTCTCCACCCCGAAAACGCCAACGAGGGAAGATAATTCGCATCAGACTTTGGGAACTAATAAAAACTGCTAGCCACACAGTGCTATAGTGCAATAAAAAAGCTCCTGGTGAAAGTTCTTCTTTTGGTAAAGGTATTGGTAAAAAGCCAAATAATTTGACTCCACAAAATATAAATATTAATTCCCATATACCAGCTAAAAGTTGATAAGCTGCTGGCCAATCTCTATCCCAACGGGATTTTTGGAGATAGTCATAAAGTACATCCCAACCTAAGCCAAAGATAGCGACATAAGCAAGTATCCAAAAATAAACCGAGTTAGCACCAGGGCCAATCCAACCCATTGCAAATGGCAAAGATACGAGTACGCCGACAGTTGCCAGTAATAATAATCGAGTTTGCCAGCGACCAAATAAAGTTGGTGTCATAGGAGTGCTGAGTGCTGAGTTAGGAGTTAAAAGTTAGGAGTTAGGAGTAATGAATAATATAGAAAAATTAGAGTTTTTATAAATAGATTGTGGTGCTTTTTGCGAGGATGGCAAATATGAGAATATCGGCTACCCCCAAAGCACCAACACATCTATATTAATTATTAGGATGGTTTAAGGTGATAATCAAATTTAGAATGGTAAGCTGCATTGGCAAAGCTCATTGAAGGTATGGCATCCCAATTGATTACATCTTCTAACAAAGCTTGATAACCTAGTGTATTGGGATGGAGTCCATCTTCACTCAAGCGTTTGAGTCGCCAACTTTCACCGCGTTCCATCCATTGCTCAAAAATATCCAAATAAGGAATCTGCCGTTTGCTGCAAGCAATTCGAGTTGCTTCTTTGTAGCGGTACTGGTCGGCATGATTATAGTAAAAGCAATCTAAAAATGGCATCTTGGCTTCATCCACTGGCACCATGCCGACAAATAACACAGGACAAAGTTGCTGTGCTAAATCTAGCAGAGATGCAATTTCCTTTTCAAACAATGTAAAATCTGTGTAACTTCGACCATCGGGACGCGCCAAGCGTGCTGAGTCATTCACGCCTACGGATAAAATAATCAAATCAGGAACACGATTTCGCAGTTCACCGCGGTGGCGAAATTCAACTTCCAGTCTTTGGGCTACTTGTTGAGTGCGATCGCCTCTTACCCCTAAATTATAAAGAATATGACCGGCACTATCCGGCAACATCCACCATCGCCGTAGTTGCTCAATCCAGCCTCCTTTTTCCGGGTCGCCGAATCCATAAATTAAGCTATCCCCCAGCGCGACAATCTTCATAGGCTGAAAGTGATTTGGTGGTAAAGACCGCTGCATTGAGGAAGAAGCTAGAAATGTGTGCATTTAACGACTATATTTTATATCTTTACAAGATTCTATACATTTCTATACCATAGATGGCTATCTTTAGTGTCCAAGCATCTATGGAGTTTCTACTTGTTGAGATGGTTGCAAGGTTAATATAGCGCTTCTCGGTTGAGTTTAATACAGGCCTAACCCCTCTAACCCCCCTTCTCTACGCTACCGTGTATACACAAGTCCTAAAAACCTAGCTTGATAAGACTTTCCTCGTTCCCAGTCGGAGACTGGGAATGCATTTATTGAGTCTCTGACTCAATGCCAGATTAGAGGCTCTGCCTCAACGAGGAGCATTCCCATACTCTTCATGGGAACGAGATAAACGAGAGAACAATGGAAAATCAAACTTTTTTTGATTTGTGTATACACCGTAGCTTCCCTACAAGGCTACGGTGTACACACATCTCTAAAAATCCTACCCACCCAATATTTCTGTTCAAGTGAAAGTCCGAGACTGAGCAAATATCCCGCCCAGAACTAAAGTTCCGGGCTGATAGTCAAAGTCCTCTAAAAGAGGACTAAACTAAATTTCTTGTTTAGTCTTCTAAAAGAGGACTTTCGTTATGAGACTCGGAATTTATTCCGAGGCGGGATAGATACACTGCACCAACACTTGTGTGTACACCGTAGCCCCTACAAGGGGAGGGGTTGGGGGAGAGGTCAAATCTTAAATCTTGGCTGAGTAATCACCAGATTACTGAGCAAGAATTTTGCGTAGATGCAAAGCAGCTTGCCATTGGGCATCGCCTCACCACTTTGAGCGAAAATAATTTTATGTATGTCAGTCAGGTAATAAGTGCGATACCTTCGGTAAGCTTCGCTAACGCAGAAAATTTCTAGCTGATACCTTTCCAGTACATCACGATTAAATATACAAGTTAAATGCGTAACAGCTTACCAATTGGTTTGTCAAAAAAGTTGACGCAAGTAGTTATTTTGTAATACAACATGTTACAATAGTAATGAGTTAAATTAAAAAGACTTCCTCGCTAGTACAGTGAAAATAAAATTACCATTTGCACGCAATTAGTTAAGATTACAAGAAAAAATTTTCAAAACTTCCTACTTAACACAAAATAACTGAATTAACGCTGCATAACCGATAAATATGGATTTTGACTATTTTAGAAGCAATGAAGGCACTCCTACAAATAATACTCGGCAAAGCTTACTTGCTTGCGGTTGGCGACCGTTTAATCGAGAATTAGACTGGGGATTTTTGTGGCAACTGTTGTACAGTGACTCCCGCGAATTAAGTCAAAAAAGTTTGAATTTGGCAAGTAATATTGCTGATGTTTTAGGAAGAAATAATTATGCTTGGTGGGCTAATTTATTAAGTGTTGTATCTGATAATACCCGCTACGAAGTTGAAAAGTTTTGGAATTACATCACGCCAGATCCTCAATCACCAGATCATCGCTACAAAGATGTTTTGAGTACGGAAACACCTATTGTCCAATTTGTCAGTCGTAGTAGTATTCCTATTGATTATGTTCTGAATCGACTGCAAGAAATTACTGTACTGCGAGTTTTAGGTGTATTGGGTAATCCTGATATTATTACCCAGTATTACTCAGAAAGAGATTTTTACTTTCCGATAGATAAATTTGTTAGCTGGGAACGCTTAGACGTTATTAATACTGTTTACGCTTACTGGTCTAAGTATGACATTTGGTTGCAAATTGATGCCTACGATCGCGGCAGACGACAATATAGTTTAATGGCGAAAAATCTCGCGCCACTAATTAACAAAGCAACTTACGACTTAGCAGTGATGCTGAGTGGATATCAAAGTCGTGTAGGCAAAGTTCATAGTCAATTTAATATTCGGACATTTCCCGCAGATATCCAAAACTTTACTGATTCTGTACAGCAAGCGATTTTAAATCAAAACCAGTTAGCGGTTGTTGTACATGGACAACCAGGTACTGGTAAAACAGTCTGGACACAAGCAGTAGCAAAAGAAATTCTTGTACCTTTAGGGTATGTAATTTTTATTTTAGATCATGATGCGATCGCTAATTTTGTGCCACCAACTTACATAGAACGTATTTGTATTGTTATTAACGAAGCTGATAATCTAGCACAAAATCGTGCTTCGGAGGTAGCGCAATACAATAACAAAACCGAACACATTCTGAGTTTGCTAGATGGCACTTTGTATCAGAGTGTAATTGATGACTCTGGTATTCAGATGCAGCAACGGTTAGTTGTCTTGATGACTTGTAATACTACTGAAAGATTAGATCCAGCCATGTTACGTAAAGGTAGGGTGGATTTAATATATGAGTTTACACAACTATTTGTATAAAATCTACTTTCACCACAGTTTCACTTGTTTTTGCGATACAAGCTGATGCTCTTTGCGCCAAGCTTGGGGAGGTAAACCGTGATGTTGGCGAAACTGACGGGAGAAATGAGACACATCTTGATAGCCCAATGTTTTCGCTATCTTCTCGACTGTATGATTATTATTTTGGAGTAAAAAACAAGCTTCCGCCATCCGGCGTTTGACAATCCAGCAGTTTACAGTCTCTCCACTTGTCTCCTTGACTCGGTTAGTTAAGTAAGCCGATGAATAACCAACAGCAACAGCCACATCACATAAAGTAATTCCTTGATGATAATGGGCTTCGATAAAGTCGAAAACTTCTTTTAATTGCGGAATGTTAGGAAAGATTGACTTAGGAGGAATGTTGACTTCTTTATCAGAGGCTACGGCAACATCAGCAGCGATCGCTGTAGTATTATCTGCAAATACTGATTTTGCAGCTTTATGGAATTGAATATTGCACCAGTATTGGAGAGTAGCTTGCTTTTCCAAGCGAGTAGCGATCGCTCTGAGCAATTCCTCTAGTGTCGAGGGTTTGGTAAGATAATCATCTGCTCCCAATTCCATAGCTTTGCGAACATCTGCTTTAGTACTACTACCAGTCAGAAAAATGAAAGGAATAATTGCTGTCACAGGATCTTGGCGTAGTGTATTTAAAACGCTATAGCCATCCATATCGGGCATCGTGATATCGCAAATAACTAAGTCGGGTACATCCTTTTGTGCTTGTTGGATACCAACACGACCGTTTTGAGCGCCTGTCATATCAAAACCTTTAGCCTCAAGACCCTTTAAATAAAGATTGCGGGTGACGCTATCATCTTCAATGACAAGAATTTTCTTTGACGATTCGTACATAATTTTCTATTACAATCAATTTTTGCAGAAGCTAATTCTAGACTTTTTGGTGAGTATCTAAATAGACTTGTTCCGAGAGTTATGATCGTTAAGTTAGTTAATTAACAACTATTTCATTTCAACACTCATAACTCGGAACAGGTCAACTTTGATTTGATTAATGGCAGCATTACAGTAAACGTAGTGCCGACATTAACTTCACTTTCTACAGAAACTTGACCATGATGTAAATCCACAAGGGTTTTAAGAATCGATAGTCCTAGTCCAGTACCAGGTATATGATCGATATTACTACCACGGTAAAATGGCTCAAATATTCGTTGTCGATCTACTACTGAAATACCGATCCCCCTATCTTTTACTTGGAAAATTACTTTTTCATTTTGGCAAGATAGTTCTAACTTTATTGCCGGATTCGAGGGAGAATACTTAATGGCGTTATCAAGCAAGTTCTTCAAAATCGGCTCTAGCAATTTTTTATCTATATAAGCTGTTAGAGTTTTCTCTTCACTGACAAAATTGATTGATTTTTTACTAACAATCATCTGCATTTGTGCAACTAAATCCTGACAAAACTGAACTAACTCAAGCGGTTTTGGTTCAAAGTTTAATTTTGCTGATTCTGCCTTAGAGAAGAACAAAATATCATCCAACATCAGGCTCAATTGTTCGGTGGCTTTTTGAATATGATCGAGTAATGGTTGGATTTTCTTCTGTGTACGTTTGTCTACTTCTTCTTTAAGTAAACTATTAGAAAATGAAACAATATTCAGTGGAGTTCGGAATTGATGACAAACCATAGAAAGAAAACGCGCTCTAAGTTCGCTAAGTTGTTTGGCTTGTTCTAAAGCTTGATTAAGCCCTAATTCTGCATATTTGTAATCGGTAATATCGATACCTGCAATCAGTTCGACTGGTTTTCCCCCAAAATCTAGCCCTCCATCGAGCTTGGCAACTGCACAAGCTAGCCAGCGCTCCGTGCCGTTTTTTGTTAAGATATTCATCTCCTGGTATTCAAAGCCAGCAGCTTCATCCTGCTTACGTACTTGCCTGCGTTTTTTGCTCTTAATCAATCGGCGAAGATCGAAACCTGTTAGTAGTTCTTCTTTTGTATAGCCAGTGAGTTGTTCTACTGCTGGATTTACATAGCAAAGCCGCGTACCTTGAATCAGAAAAGTGCCGGCATCTGTCGTTTCGGCCATTGTCCGAAATCTAGTTGCGTTCAGTCGTAATGCTTCTTCAGTCTGTTTTGATTCAGTAATGTCCCAAATACTCCACACTCTCCCAATAATTTTACCCTCAAGCAATTGAGGTTTAGAATAGTGTGCAAAAACTCTTCCATCTTTTAACTCTAGAATGTCGTAGCTCTCAAAATCAGATTGGCTAGACACTTCCCAAATCAGCCGACTAAAGGTTTGTGGATCTTTAAGTTGATTCTCAAAAAATGCTTTGCATTGAGGACATTTCTTAGATAATATTAGGGATTCTGGGATCTGCCACATATCCACAAATTTCTGATTCAAGCTCAGAATATCTCCCTCAAAGTTAACTGCAACAATACCAATGGCAGTAGACTCAAGAGTAGAACGAAGTAAACAAAGAGATGTTTCTAGTTCTACTTCTTTTGCCTTGAGTTGAGAAAATTCTTGTTGCAAATTGTCTTTGGCATCTCTTAATTCATCTGTCCACTGTTGCACGCTCAATTCTACTATTTCATCAGTTTTCTCACGAGCAAAGGCACAGCCAAATTCCATATCTTGGTGTTTTACATAGTTCATGGATATTTCTACCAGAAATATCCGACCTTTTTTTGTCCGATAGCGAGATTTAAAGGTAAGAGAACCCTGTGAGCTAATATCTGACCAATTGTGCAGAGCAAAATCTACATCTATATCATGCAGACTCATAGAAAGTAATTCCTCACGGGAATACTCAGTCATCAGACAAGTGGCATCGTTGACGTAAAGAAACTGGGCGTTTGCTCCTAAACAGAAGGCAGCATCTACAGCGTGATTTATTAGAAAGTGAGCAAACTTCATCTCTATTTCTGGTTGTAATGCCCATTGATTGTTCGATCTAGCTAATGTATATTCGCCAGAATTCATATTCTTACTTCCTCCTGGTAATCAATTAGCACTATGCCCATTAATGAGTTAAGAGTCATAACTTCCTAAAATCTTTGGTATACTGTTTGTTCGGCTGTTAAAAAATAAAATGAGTTAATCTATAAAAAATACTATTAAATAAATTAACAAAACTTATTATACCAGTAATCTCTGAATTATTAAACCAAATTTACCTAAAAAAACTAAAGATTTTAGAAAATATTATTGACTTCAACAAATTTTTCTAAAATAATCACAAAGTTTCGATAATAAAATCTAGATTAGTCAATATATAATCTATAAATAGAAAAGATATTTTCAATTTCAACTATTCCTGCACCGGAATTAACTAATAGATATCTGGTAGATATCTAGTGAAATTAATCATGCTTATTAATAACCTTTGTAGAGATGTAGCACTGCTACGTCTCTACAAGAGTTCACTAATCTAAAATTCCTGGGTTTCCACTGAGAAAAAGTTAAAAAATCAGAATTTTTCTGCTTTAAGCTTTTCTTTACCAAGAACTTTGGCGAACTACTCGTATAGAGTAGTTTGATTTTCAACATAAATGAAATAAATTTGCAGTAGTGGGTCTGGATTAAACCAATAAACTTCAACTCATCAACTTATTTTTCTTAATTTATCTTAACCTACCTTCTCAGGAATTTAACTATAGAAGAATATGCTTAGTCATCTGTCGTAAGAAGTACATTTGTATTGACAATATACGTACGAAGTAAACACTACATTGTATATTTTTTGTCAAGAATAAAGTCTGCTACCGTATATTAAGTATATAGTGCTGATTTATGTATTATCAAAAACACTTTTTTTAAAATATTTCTGTCTTGAATGCTTTGTCATCTTTCAAATTAAATATAAAAAGTTAAAAAATAATGTCTTTATCGTTACAAATAATTGACTCAAAGAGTTTTTGGTGGCAATATAAAGACCGCTAAATCGCCTCATGCTTAATTTAGATAAAAAGTTGTGTAAATAATAAAGCAAAAGAATTGACAACTAAATCAAAAGATTTCCTATTGCAAATTTGGTAATGTGCTGCTCTTGGGATGCTTACGTAGAATATCGGTGTTTTAAGTGACTCAGTTGCAAATGTTACAATCACTAAAAAAAGCGAAAGAATTGACAACTAAATCAAAAGATTTTTCATTGCAAACTAGGTTTTTATTGTCGCGGACAAAAATTTCACCAGGCGTTTATTAATTAGATCGGTGTTATTAAAGCTAGCTATATAAAGTTTTGTAAGGATTATGAGACGTAGTTAAATTAAGGTTAGTTGCTACTTTATACACATTTATATAACTTAGTTTTTCTTCGCCAATCTATTTAAGCACTATAGTCATCATCATAGAAGCGAAAAATTTGACACCCCCATCAAAAGATTTTTGATTGCACCACAGTCTTCATCTCCTTTATTCTTACCGTTAAGAAGCACAGCTTCAACTGTTGTATGCTTTTGGTCAAAATTTTTTGGTACTGCGCTCACAAGCATCAATCAGCAGCAATCGACCATTTCTACTATCGTCTAAGCCAGGTCATAGCTGTAGTGAACAACAGAGTTGTTTGTATTAAATATTTCTAGCGCTGTGATTGTAAACTAAAAAGCCTTTGTATAACTTTCTGAAATTACGTGAAACCAATGAGTCAAAACTATACTGGTTCAAATCCTCTCATCACCACTGAGCCATACAAGGAACTTCCAGCAAACAGATATGTAGAATCTGTGACTGACTCCCGCCAGCTTGATGAATCGGAGAATAATGGGGGAATTCAGCCTTTTTTAAACGATGAAACAGCCCCAACGCTCTTAGTTGCCGATGCGATCGCTCAAATGTTAGAAAATTTGGGAGTAAGCTACGCTTTTGGTGTCGCAGGTGGCGCAATGGCCAGCCTTTGGGGTGCGCTATCCAATAGCAGCATAGAGGTGTTGAACTTCCGCCATGAAGCCGGAGCAGCTTTTGCAGCCACCGAAGCTTACTTTGCGAATAATCGCCCGACTGTAGTTTTTACCACAGCAGGGCCGGGGATCACCAACTCCCTCACCGGATTATTTGCGGCTCGTGGTG
Organism: Nostoc sp. ChiSLP03a; assembly: GCF_034531215.2. NCBI lineage: Bacteria > Bacillati > Cyanobacteriota > Cyanophyceae > Nostocales > Nostocaceae > Nostoc > Nostoc sp. ChiSLP03a. Next base: position 23,072 of record NZ_JAVRBQ020000134.1, on the reverse strand, counting down.
AAGGTGCAAAGGTAATTTTGTTGTCGGCTTGCACCTCAGCACCGCAGCGTGGACGTTGGGCTATTCAAGAAACCAGCACTTATACATTGCCAAGTGGAGGGATTTTTACCCCAGGAGCGTTATTCAACTATGCAGTCACGATTGAATCTGCGGCTCAACTACCGCAGATTTTTCGTAAACTTGCATTAGCAATGGCGCAACCGGGTGGATTTGTTGCCCATTTGAGCATTCCCACCAGTGTGCAGACAAGTTTAGTTGAGAATATAGCTTTACCCCAGCTAGATATTACTCCGTTTGCGATGACTGCTTCCAAAGAAGCGATCGCTAAATCTGTAGAGTTATTATCATCTGGCCCCTTTGCTATCTGGGTTGGTTTCGGTGCGCGTGACGCAGCAGAAGAAATCCTTGAACTGGCTGAAAAAACCGGAGCCGCCGTTATGTGTTCGCCCCGTGGTAAAGGTATTTTCCCTGAAGATCATCCCCAGTTTGTGGGTGTTACAGGTTTAGGCGGTCATGCTTCCGTCTTAACTTATATGGAACAGCAACCTCCACTACGCACACTCGTATTAGGAACCCGTCTTGGCGAACCGACTTCTTTCTGGAGTTCGGCGCTAGTTCCAGAAGGAGGTTTTGTCCATGTAGATATTGACCCAGAAGTGCCAGGTGTAGCCTATCCCCACGTTGAAACTTTCCCAGTTCGCTCTGATATTAAAGCTTTTGTGAAAGAGTTGTTGCAGCAATTACCAGATGCTTCTGATTCCACAATGTCGCTACCTCGTCCAGAACACAAAGCAATTGAACCTGCTACAGAGGTAGATTATCCAGTGCGGCCAGAAGTCTTGATGGCAGCAATTCAAAAGATCGTTGTTGAAGATAGCGATGCCGTAGTCATGGCGGAGTGTGGTAACTCGTTTACTTGGTCAACTCATCTACTCCAATTTTCCGAAGCCAATCGTTACCGAGTCAGCACCGGAGTTGGCGCAATGGGCCACGCCGTCACCGGAGTATTGGGTGCAGCACTAGCAAGCAAAAGCAAGGCTGTAGGGATTGTCGGCGATGGAGCAATGCTGATGAATAACGAAATCAGTACAGCCGTGAAATACAAAATTCCGGCAATCTGGATTGTACTCAACGATGCGCGTTACAACATGTGCCATCAAGGGATGAAAATCTTGGGATTAAAGGGCGCAGATGCAACAATGCCACCAACAAACTTTGCGATGATTGCTCGTGGGATGGGAGCAGAAGCGATCGTCGTCGTCAGAGAGTCGGATATTGAAGCCGCATTACAACAAGCGATCGCATCAAATGTTCCTTTTCTCATTGATGTAGTGATTGACGCCGATCGCCCAGCACCTTCTGGCGGACGTAATAAAAGTTTGGCAGCACAAGGAATTAAATCAAGTGCCGCGAAAAATCCAGCCAAGCAGGTTTCATTTCCAATGGTTTGATTTTAAAAGTTTGCAATCTCATTCAATTGTTATAGACACTAAAACACTGCAATCAAGCTGAATTTACAACGCAGTTTGGATTAGTTTACTCACTAAAAGAGAAAGGATGATTTTAGAAGCGACAAAAGCTTTGTTTGAGTCAGAAACTCCACTCAAAAAGCTGGAATCTAAAACTTATTTTTTAAACCCTAAGTCTTTTCTTAACTTCATCTAATCTTAATATTCAATAGTGTTTTTATGTCTATATCTTCATATTTTGTAATGTTCATTACTTTCTCTAAACAATTCCAACCAATATCAAGAGGACAAGATGCTGCTATTTGAAACTGTTAGAGAAATGGGTCACGAACAAGTTCTCTTTTGTCATGGTAAAAATCCGGAAATTAAAGCAATTATTGCTATCCATGACACCAGCTTAGGCCCAGCGATGGGAGCGACAAGACTCATGCCTTATCTTAACGAAGAAGCTGCTTTAAAAGATGCACTTCGGCTGAGTCGTGGAATGACTTATAAAGCTGCCTGTGCCAATATTCCGGCTGGTGGAGGAAAAGCAGTAATTATTGCTAATCCTGAAAATAAAACAGATGATTTGTTAAGAGCTTACGGACGTTTTGTCGATAGCCTGAATGGACGTTTTATTACCGGACAAGATGTCAATATTACCCCTGACGATGTGCGGACAATTAGTCAAGAAACGAAATATGTTGTTGGGGTATCAGAAAAATCTGGTGGGCCTGCTCCCATCACATCACTAGGAGTTTTTCTCGGAATTAAAGCCGCTGTAGAATCTCGTTGGCAGAGCAAAAGACTTGATGGGATGAAAGTTGCAGTTCAAGGCTTAGGAAATGTCGGTAAAAATCTCTGTCGTCACTTACATGAGCATGATGTCCAGCTTTTTGTTAGCGATGTAGATCCAGTCAAAGCAGAAGAAGTGAAACGGCTTTTTGGCGCAACCGTTGTAGAACCATCTGAAATTTACTCGCTTGATGTAGATATCTTTTCTCCTTGTGCTTTAGGAGGAATTCTTAATAGTCATACAATTCCTTTTCTACAAGCTGCGATTATTGCTGGTGCAGCTAATAATCAATTAGAAAATGAGCAATTACATAGTCAAATGCTTGCCAAGAAAGGGATACTTTACAGTCCCGATTATGTAATTAATGCTGGAGGATTAATTAATGTTTATAACGAAATGATTGGTTATGACGAAGAAAAGGCTTTCAAGCAAGTGCATAACATTTATGACACGCTATTAGCAATTTTTGAGATTGCTCAAGAGCAAGGAGTTACTACTAACGATGCTGCCAGACGATTAGCAGAAGACCGGATCGACAAGATTAAGCGAAGCAAAACTACAGCGATCGCAGCTTAATTATGATTATTTTAAGGAGTGAATAATGGAAAAAAATACCTTTGCTACATCAGCATATATTGCTACTTCCCCAGAAAGTGCTTTTGAGTATCTTTGTAGTTTAAAAAACTTGGATGAATGGACGCTTTATAGCCGGATGAAAGAGCAAATTGACGAAGATACTTGGCTCGGATCTGCATCTGGTTATCACAAAAATCTCTATTATCATGTTAAAAAATTAGAAAATCCACTTTTCTACGGCATTGAGTGGCACTGTGGATTAGAGTATCAGAAATATTTTCAGGTTTATCCTGTCTTGCTATTTCCCACCGACTACATAGAGCCGGGAACAGATGAAAAAGGTGTGTATTTTCACTGGTTAAGCTTTGTCGATCCCAAACGGCAGACTCAGATGATTATGCAGGGAATTCACACAGTACACACTTCTGAATGTCGTTCTCTCAAAGGTAATTTGGAACGCAAAGCTGGTTTGACCGCAGCAGCTAAAGGAAGCCACTTTATCGATACAGACACTATCTATGTTGATGCCCCAATTGAAATCGGCATCGAATACTTAAAAGACTTAAAAAATATAGATGAGTGGGCACATTTACTGCGACCGAATGGCGATATTACTTCTGATTCAGGTGAATTCAAAGATGAATACGACCAAAAAGTAAAAGTGTCTGTGCGCGTTCATTCTTTGAGTAAATACTACTTACTTGAACAAGAACATTTTTATCCAGATTACGAATATTATCAGCGTTCTGTAGCGTTATTGATCCCAACCGCTTACGCTTTCGCCGATCCCGAAGCCTCTGGTTTCATCCTACATCGAATCACATTCTGGAAAGCAGATGGAACTGTAAGCCACGGCAAACTTCAAATTGAAGACTTTGGCGCTGAGAGCATGAACATCAAACGTTTACTCGAAGCCAAAGCTGGCAACCTCAAATCATTTGACCGAGGAATGAGCTATCTACCAAAAACTCAAGAGGAGCTAGTTAATAGTCATTAGTCATTAGTCATTGGTCATTGGTCATTAGTCAATTAACAAAAAAATGATAAAGGACAAATGACAAATGACAAAGGACAAAATATGAAACAACTTACCATTACCTTCCTAACTTTTTGTGTTGCCGCTTTTTCTGGAATCAAAGCTGCCTCAGCTGCATCCTTTTCAGTAATCGCCGACGGTCTATATAATGCCGGAGGACTAAGCTTTAGCCCTGATGGTAATCTCTATGTTACAGAGGCGGGAATCGGAGGAAGTGGCGGTTGTGTTCCACCAGCAAGCGGTCAAGGTGACTCTTTATGCTATGGCACAAGTGGGGCAGTTAGCAAAATTGAGAATGGTAAGACCGAGCGGATACTTACAGGACTTCCTTCTATAGCATTACCAGATGGTACTGGAGCCGGTGGCCCTCGTGATATCCAATTCGATCCAAAAGGTAAACCTTATGTTCTGATTGGATATGGAGCGAATCCAACTTTTCGCGATCGCAATTTAGGTGACACTGACCTCGGTAAAATCATTGCTCCCGACTTTAAGACCAATTCCTGGACGAGTGTTGCAGATTTAGCTAACTATGAACTCGCCAATAATCCCGATGGTGGTGATGTCGGTAGCAATCCTTTGGGCTTTGTAATAGATGGCAATAAGTTAGTTGCAGTTGATGCAGGTGCAAACGACTTACTCAGTGTTAATACTGGCGATAGTAACTTGCAAGCTCTTACTACCTTTCCCGAAGACATATTAACTAATCCCATCTTTCCACCTTCTGATACCCCATCTAATGAACCTGCACAGGTTCCATCTCAAGGTGAAGCGGTGCGAGGCCCATCGCAGTTTGCAACTCAACCAGTACCCTCAAGTGTGGCAAAAGGGCCTGATGGTGCTTATTACATCAGCCAATTTACTGGTTTTCCTTTCCCAGAAGGCGGCGCAAAAATCTATCGAGTCGGTGCTGATGGGAAATCATCAGTCTTCGCCGATGGTTTTACCCAACTTACAGACTTGCAATTCGATCCTGCGGGCAATTTGTATGCTTTGCAGTACGCCAATCAGTCAGCCTGGAAGGGTAATTTTGATGGTTCTGTAATCAAAATAGCTCCCGATGGCACACGCACAACTCTTCTGAGTGGCAATGGATTAGAGTCGCCTAGTGCCCTGACTATTGGTGCTGATGGTGCAGTATACGTCACCAACCGAGGTGATCGCCCAGGATTTGGACAAGTTCTCAGAATTGAGGATACCAAGTCTATTCCTGAACCTGATTCTGCTTTAGGTGTATTAGCGATCGCTGCCTTGAGCGTTGGTTGGTTGCACAAGAAGAAAGAGCTACCAAACCTCCCATAAAAAATAGAGTTGTGGCGCTCGAATAAAGAGTTTCAAACCAATCTTGCGTTCTTCAAAGACTGCAATTCGTTGTCTTTAAAACCATAAAAGTTTCCCCAAACAAATTATTTAACTCTCAATCTCCAAAGGTATGAAACTCAAGTCATTTGCTCTTACATCTGTTACATTTTGTTTTACTGCTATTTGTGGAACACTATCTGCACAAGCTGCAACGCTAACGACAGTTGTCGATGGAGTTAGTAATGCCCGGGGTGCTAGCTTTGGCCCTGACGGCAGTCTTTACGTAGCAGAGCCAGGTATCGGCGGAAACGGAAATTGTCAACCATCTCCGAGTACGTTGTTTCAGCCTATCTGTGCTGGTAATACTAGTTCACTGGTCAAAGTTTCACCAAACGGCACAAAACAGCGTCTACTTAATAACTTTCAGTCTTTAGCAGAGCAACCCACCGGCAACCAAGGCGCTGGTATTGAAGACATACAATTCGATTCTAAAGGGAATGCTTATCTGCTGACAGGGTTTGCCGGTTATCCAGGAAATCGCGATCTAGCAACACTTAACCTTGGTTCTAAATCCCCACTCCCACCACAGCAACTTGCTACTTTCCCGCCATCAACACCCGATAAAGTTTTGAATACGCCGCTTCTAGCACAACTGTATCAAGTTGACTTGAACACCGGATCTCTCAATAGTATTTTTGACTTTGCTAAAAATGAAATTACCCAAAATCCAGACAAGGGGGATGTAGTTACCAATCCCTATGACCTGGCTATTAGTGGCGATAATGCTTATGTGGTTGATGGCGGCGGGAACACTGCTTACAAAATCAAGCTTGACGGAAGCAAGTCACAAGCGATCGCAATTCCTAAAAATATTATTAGTAAGTCAGATTTGCCACCAGGATTACAATTACCTCCTGGGCTATTAGAAGAACTTCCAGGGGGAAAAATCGCAATTCAATCAGTACCTACAGGTGGCGCAATTGGCCCCGATGGAGCTTTATACGTTGGTGAATATACGGGTTTTCCTTATCCACAAGGCAAATCACGGATTTTCCGCATTGGCGAAGATCAAAAACCAGAAGTTTTTCTAGATGGTTTTACTCACATCACAGACTTAACCTTTGATGAAAAAGGTGATTTGCTGGTTTTACAGTTCAGTGACAAGTCCCAGTTAGGGGGTGACATCACAAATCTACCTGGATCTCTCATCCAAGTTGCTCCTGATGGCACTCGCACAACACTTGTTGCAGCAGGTCAAGGGCTAGATTCGGCTGATGGAATTGATATTGGCCCTGATGGCAAGATTTATATTACCAATCGCGGTGTCGGCCCAGAACGAGGGGAGGTTGTTCGGGTGGATGGTGTCGTTACACAAAAAGTCCCCGAACCTGGTTCAGTAGTCGGCTTACTAGCACTTGCTAGTGTAGGCGCAACTGCTGCTTACGCCAAGCGCAAACGCCAACACAAGTTGGGTGAAGAATTGCTAACCGAAGCAGAGACTGTCTAAATCCCTCTTTACCTGACATCAGGTAAAGCTTACAGAATAGGCTGCTGCCCAAAAGAGAAAGTTGCATTTCCAACAAGAGGCAGCAGCCCAAATTTCAGAGTTCCCAAACTAGGACGGGGAACAAAATTAGTCTAGGAAAGAGTATACCTTATACAACCAGGACTTAAAACTCATGGGATTAGTCAAAAATTTGTCAATTGGCATTCTCGGTACTGGATTGATGGTGTTGGCAACAGCAGCCCAAGCCAAAGCTGTAACATTAACTTACGACAGAAGTATCGGCAGTCCTGGCTTCGGGCCAGGGCAGCTTTTTGTTCCCCAAGGGATAACGGTAGATGATTCGGGGAATACCCTCATAGCTAACGGACGCGGTGTTAACCCAGATGGTACTCCTAACTACAACCTCGGTAACAAAATTGAAAAATTTAGTCCAAGCGGTCAGTATATTGGAGCAATTGGTTCCGGCGGCACAGGGCCCGGACAGTTTGACGAGCCAACAACTGTAGACTTTAATCCCGTAACAGGGGATTTGTATGCAGGTGATGTTTACAACAACCGCATCAATCAATTCGATTCTCAGGGTAACTTTGTTAGATCCTTTGCAAACGGAGATTTTACCCCTCTCATACCAGGTAGATTTTTCTTTGGCCCATCTGGCGTGACTTTTGACAAAACTGGCAACGTTTACGTAGGTGATTTTAACGGCGAAAGAATCCTCAAATTCACACCAGACGGAAAGCAAATTGGTGTCATTGGTGGCACTGTGGGCACTGCACTTGGAGAAACTCAAGGTGTAGCAGGTATAAGAATTTCCCCAGTCAGTGGAAATATCTTTCTAGCTGACCAGTATAACAACCGCGTTCAAGTACTCGATCCAAATGGTAAACCTCTGTACGCATTTGGTTCAGCAGGTAGCGGCCCTGGACAGCTTCTTCAGCCAATTGGCATCGAAGTGGACGACCAAGAGAATGTTTATGTAGCTGATTCTATCAACAGCCGCGTTCAGGTATTTGATAAAAACGGTAAGTTTTTGACTTCCTACGGTGAAAATGCCCGCGATGCATCAGGTAATCCTGTACCGCCTCCAGCATTAACTGGCCCTCCTTTTGGTAATCCCCTCGACCTCACACCAGGCAGATTTAACTGGACTGGTGGCACAACGCTCAAAGATGGCAAGCTGTATGTGGGCGATTTCTTCCAAGGTCGCGTCCAAGTGCTAAACGTAGAGGGCACAAGGAAAGTACCGGAACCTAGTTCAGCATTAGGTTTAGCATTGCTTGGACTTGGCGCTGCTACCGTCACATTGCGAAAACGCGGGCAACAAAAGCCAATACGCTTGGGTTAAGCAAATTTATCTGTTAAGGCAGGCAGGGGGAGCAGGGGAGGCAGAGGAAGCAGGGGGAGAGAAAAAAGCTTAACTGAACTGTATTGCAACAAAAGCCAGTCTTCAGTTTAGAGAAGACGTTGCAAAAACAGTGCTGAGTTCTCATGATTGAGAGCAGTAAAGTGACCGAATTCGAGTTCAGAGGTCGAAGTTCCGAGTTCAAAGGCTGAAGTTCCGAGTTCAGAGGTCGAAGTTCCGAGTTCAGAGGCTGAAGTTCCGAGTTCAGAGGTCGAAGTTCCAAGTTCAGAAGCTGAAGTTCCGAGTTCAAAGGCTGAAGTGGATTAAACAAAATCTAAAACTTCTGTTTCGTGGGGTGCGTTATGCCCTTGGTAACACACCTTACGAAAATTTCAGGTCATTAAATCTGGAATAAGGGAGATAAAAACTGGATAACACTAAATAAAGCCAAGATTATCAAGGTGCTTTTAGCACATTAACGGTTAATGCACATTCTGATTTATTCATACAACTATCATCCAGAACCAATTGGTATTGCACCTTTGATGACTGAACTAGCAGAAGGGCTGGTGAAGCGAGGGCATCAAGTGCGGGTAATCACAGGTATGCCTAACTATCCTCAGCGTCAGATTTACGATCGCTATCGGGGTAAGTTATACGTTACTGAAGAGAAAAATGGTGTCACTATTCAACGTAGTTACCTGCGGATTAAGTCTAAACCTAACCTGATAGATCGGCTATTGCTAGAGTTGAGCTTTGTCTTTACAAGTTTGCCACAAGCTCTCAAGGGTGAGCGACCTGATGTAATTCTTTTAACAGTGCCGCCGTTACTCGTTTGCTTACCTGCAACTTTAATAAGTTGGCTATACAACTGTCCAGTAGTGCTGAATGTGCAAGATATCCTCCCGGAAGCTGCTGTGCGTGTTGGGCTAATTAAGAATAAGTTGATGATTCAAGCTCTGGAAGCTTTAGAAAAATTTGCCTACCGAACTGCACATACCATTAGCGTGATTGCCGATGGTTTTGTAGATAATTTAATACATAAAGGTGTACCTGCTAATAAAATTGCCTGCATTCCAAATTGGGTAAATCTAAATTTTATCCGCCCTTTACCGAAGGAGAATAACTCCTGGAGAGCTTTTCATCAACTTGATGATAAATTTGTAGTACTTTATTCAGGTAATATTGCTCTGACGCAAGGTTTAGAGACAGTAATAGAAGCAGCATCTCGATTGCGTCATATTAATGATATTGTCTTTGCGATCGCAGGTGAATCTCAAGCTCTCGAAAGGTTACAAAAACATTGTCTTGCTTGTGGAGCAGATAACGTTTTGCTGCTACCATTGCAACCGCGAGAAAAACTACCACAAATGTTAGCAGCTGCTGATGTTGGGTTGATTGTGCAAAAGAGCAATGTGATTTCCTTCAATATGCCTTCTAAAATACCACTGTTGTTAGCCAGTGGTCGCCCAATTGTCGGTTCAGTTCCCGCCACTGGTACTGCTGCCAAAGCTATCAAAGAAAGCGGCGGCGGCGTTATCGTTGAGCCAGAGTCAGCAGATGCTTTGGCTGCTGCGGTATTAGATTTATATAATCAGCCGGAACTAGCAGCACAATTAGGGCGCAAAGGGAGAGAATTTGCCGTAGAAAACTACTCTTTTGAGCAAGCGCTAGATCGGTATGAAGAGTTATTTGATGATGCGATCGCCAAAAGAGCAACAACTTTGGATATCTTGCCCGAATTGAGTTCTAAAAAATCACTTGTTGAGCAAGAGCTTGTGGTACATACCTTGCCCCTTGTGCGCGTGATATCTCAAAGACAAATGACAAATGACAAATGACAAATGACAAATGACAAATTCAGATCGGCTGAAAAAAACAGACCAAAAGTTGATTGCCTTATTGAGCGATCGCCTATCATTATTAGCAGCTTCAGAACAACCTTCTCTAGATCGACAACTGTCTGATGTCGCTCCCCTACTCGCCCAAGCTGGTATTCCTGAGTCTGTTTGGGCAGGTTTGCTAAATAGTTGTCATGCTACTCTAATTCCTAAATATACAACAAATCATGTCAGTCCCCGACAAATTACCATCATCGGTGGACACGGCAGGATGGGAAAATTATTTAAAGAGCAGCTTTCGCTAGTAGGTAATAATGTTAGCGTCCTCGAATCCGAAGATTGGGAATACGCAGAGCAACTATTAAGTCAGACAGAATTAGTTTTAGTCAGCGTTCCTATTGAACATACAGTTGATGTTATCAAGCGTGCAGCTAAATACCTCGCCCCAACTACCGCTTTGTGTGACATTACGAGTATTAAAATACAGCCAATTCAAGCAATGCTCGAACATCATTCCGGCCCAGTCATGGGTTTACACCCAATGTTTGGGCCAAATATAAAATCGTTTTTTGGACAAAAAGTAGTAGTGTGTCCAGGTCGAAACGATGATTCATTTCAGTGGTTTTTAGACTTGATTAAAAGCCAAGGTGGAGAGTTAATTGTTTGTACGCCCGAAGAACACGATCGCATGATGGTGATTGTCCAAGCAACGCAACATTTCTGTAGATTTAGTCTTGGCATTTTCTTAGCACAAGTAAAAGTGGACATAGAGCAGAGTTTAACAATGTCAACTCCTAACTACCGTCAAGAAATTGACATTGTTAAACGTTTGTTTTCCCAAAACCCTCACTTATGTGTGGATATTATACTCGCTACAGAAGAAAGGTGTGATGCAATTAGCTTTTTAGCTGATACTTATAGCCGTTTGGCGAAACTAGTAGCAAAGAAAGACAAAGACGCATTGATTCAAGAATTTGAAAAGGCTCAAAGTTTTTTTGAAGATAAAATCAACACTTTTATCCAGCCTTTAAATACAATGGCTATCCAACGAGACTTTCAACCACAAATACACACAAATATTAGCATTTAAATCCACAAAAATATGCTGATAGACATATTTCACGATACTGTTTGTCCTTGGTGTAGAATTGGGAAAAAACATCTGTTTGATGCACTGGCACAACAGCGAGAACAAAAAGTGCATATCCGCTGGCATCCTTTTCTTTTGGACAATACTGTTCCTGCCGAGGGATACGAATTTCGCAGCTTTATGCAAAATAGAAAAGGTATGAAAGCGGCAGAAATACAACAGACATTTGATAGTACGCAACGCGCAGGTGAGGCGGCTGGAGTTAAACTAGATTTTGATAAAATCCGTTTGGCTGTCAATACTAAGCTTTCTCATCAACTGATTGCACTTGCACCCGCAAACGTCAAAAACGATGTTGTCGAAGCTATATATAAAGCTTATTTTGAAGATGGTTTGAACATTGGAAATATCGACGTTATTGTTGCCATTGGTACAGCGTATCAGATGAATGCTAGCGCATTAAAGTTGCAATTAAACGATCGCGTGGTGAGTGATGCAGTCATTGCTGAATCAACATTTGCTCGGTTAAATGGCATCAACAGCGTACCGTTCTTCGTCATCAATGACAAAGTTAAGGTAAATGGTTCTCACTCGGTAGAGGTGTTCCTGGAAACTTTGAATCGTGCTGCACTTTTAGATATACCTGCAAAAATATGATAGTTGACATCAAGCAAAAAAGTAGATTAATTCATCAAAGTGTTTCGGTTACTTTTAATTACGAAGTTTACTTCACCCACAATTTATTTGAGTTAAAAAATCCTACTTTAGCTCAAGTGATTGGTGCGGATGAGGAGACAAAGCCAAAGAAATTAGTTGCAGTAATAGACGCAGGAATATTAAAGTATCAACCTGAATTGGTGAAGCAATTAGTCGCGTATACCAAGTTTTATGCAGAGGTAATAGCGATCGCAGCCGAACCGATGATAATTTCGGGGGGAGAAGCTGCTAAAAACGATCGCACTTTATTAGAGCAAATCCAGCAACAGATTGAAGCCGCCGGATTATGTCGCCACTCTTATGTGTTAGCGATCGGGGGTGGGGCTGTATTAGATTTGGTAGGATATGCAGCCGCAACTGCTCACCGGGGAATTCGGCTAATTCGGGTGCCGACAACGGTGTTAGGGCAAAATGATTCTGGGGTTGGTGTCAAAAACGGCATCAATGCTTTTGGAAAAAAGAATTTTCTTGGCACATTTGCGCCACCTTATGCAGTTATCAATGATTCTGCCTTTTTGACAACCCTAGACGATCGCGATTGGCGTTCTGGAATTGCAGAAGCAGTGAAAGTGGCGCTAATTAAGGATGCTAGCTTTTTTGATTTTATCCACTCTCACACCACAGCCTTGAAGCGGCGAGATATGGATACTATGCAACAGGTTATCTATCGTTGCGCTCAATTGCATTTAGAACATATTGCCAATGGTGGCGATCCTTTTGAGATGGGTTCGTCTCGTCCCCTGGATTTTGGACATTGGGCGGCTCATAAACTGGAGCATTTGACAAATTATCGCTTACGTCATGGCGAAGCTGTGGCGATCGGTATTGCTTTGGATAGCACTTATTCTTATTTAGCAGGATTGCTGGATTGTTCGGAGTGGCAACGGATATTAAATACTTTATCGGCGTTGGGTTTCACGTTGTATGTGCCAGAACTGGCTGATAAATTATCACAATTGGAAGATCCTCATTGTTTGTTTCGGGGTTTGACTGAATTCCGCGAACATTTGGGGGGAGAGTTGACTTTGACGCTGTTGAAAGGGATTGGAAAAAGAATTGAGGTTCATGAGGTGAATTTGTTGTTGTATCGGCAAGCAATATCTCTGTTGCAGGAAGTGAGGGGGGAGTTTTAAACGCAGAGGGACGCTGAGGGAAGCGCGGAGGAACGCAGAGGTTTTATGAGGCGATTTACTACTTTTGGGGGAGGCGGATTTTTTTTATAGGGTTGTTGGTAAATGTACTAAAAAAGCAGTATAAAAAGCGAATAAATTGACAACCAATCGAAAAATTATTCAATGTCTTATCTGCTTGATATCTAGTATTCTTAAATCAGAAGCAAAAAGTTTTTGATTACATCTTTTAAAAAGAATATGTTGGCTTGGATGGATAAAAGATTATCTAAGTCTGTTCTAGGTTTGAAAATAACTACTAATAATGATTAATGGTTGCTGCTTAATGATTGACTAACAAACATTCTAGAGAAATTACTCATGGTTGTTGATTCACGTTCCTACAATACTCTTGGCGGTGTAAGTGTTTCTCGCTCCATCACTGAAGTTAAGATGGACACTGCCCTCGATGATATTCTGTTCCATTTAAATTCTCAGCGTGGAGGATTGCTAAGGAGTAGCTACGAATATCCAGGCAGATACAAAAGGTGGGCAATCGGATTTGTCAATCCACCGTTAGAGTTGACTACACAGGATAATGCTTTCACTTTGATAGCGTTGAATGAACGCGGTCAAGTGCTTTTGCCATTCTTTTTAGAGAGACTATCCCAGTCAGAACAACTTGAAAAAGTTAGCCAATATAATAACAGTGTTGTAGGCTTTATTAAACCTTCAAAAAAATTATTTACTGAAGAAGAACGCAGTCAACAACCTTCATCATTTACCGTTGTCCGCGAAATTCTATATACTTTCTCTAGTCAAGAAGATGAGCATTTAGGCTTGTATGGTGCGTTTGGTTATGACTTAGTTTTTCAGTTTGAACCAATTACTCAACATTTGAATCGTCCAACAGATCAGCGCGATTTGGTGCTTTATTTGCCAGATGAATTGATTGTTGTTGACTATTATCAGCAACGTGCATTTCGTTTCCAATATGATTTTAAAACAGCGCATGGCAATACCAATAATCTTCCGAGAACTGGTGAGTCTGTAGATTATCGCGGCAAACATCTTTTACCAAATCAAACTGCTGACCATCAAGTAGGCGAATATGCGAAAAAAGTTGAGGTTGTACTCGACTATTTCCGCAGAGGCGATTTATTTGAAGTTGTTCCTAGTCAAAACTTTTTTGAAGGCTATGAAGACGAACCCAGCAAACTATTTAATACCTTAAAAGAAATAAATCCCAGTCCTTATGGGTTTATTTTGAATTTAGGTGGCGAATATTTGATTGGTGCATCTCCAGAAATGTTTGTGCGGGTTGAAGGTAGGCGGGTAGAAACTTGTCCAATTAGTGGCACTATTAGCCGGGGACAAGATGCTCTTGACGATGCGGTGCAAATTCGTCAGTTACTCAACTCTCATAAAGATGAAGCTGAGTTGACCATGTGTACTGATGTCGATCGCAATGACAAATCTCGAATCTGCGAACCTGGTTCAGTACAAGTCATCGGTCGTCGCCAGATTGAATTATACAGCCACCTGATACATACAGTAGATCATGTTGAGGGTACTTTGCGATCGCAATTTGATGCTTTAGATGCCTTTCTTTCGCATACATGGGCGGTTACAGTCACCGGCGCACCCAAAAAAGCCGCAATAGATTTTATTGAACGGCACGAAAAGAGCGCCCGACGTTGGTATGGTGGAGCAGTCGGCTATTTAAATTTCAACGGCAATTTAAATACTGGCTTAATTCTGCGGACAATTCGATTAAAAGATTGCATCGCCGAAGTGCGAGTTGGCGCTACAGTCCTTTATGACTCCATACCACAGTCAGAAGAACAAGAAACAATTACCAAAGCTGCTGCTTTATTTGAAACGATTCGCCGTGTAAAGCAAACGAGTCAGAAAATTGATGAGTCCGGTTCTCTAAAATTAAGCAAACAGATTCCAGGTGTAAAATCTAGCAAACGCATCTTATTAATAGACTACGAAGACTCATTTGTTCATACCCTAGCCAATTACATTCGCCAAACTGGTGCAAGCGTTACTACACTGCGTCATGGTTTCTCGGAATCGTTATTCGATACAGAACGCCCTGACTTAGTTGTATTATCTCCTGGCCCTGGTAGACCAAGTGATTTTGGAGTTTCCGAGACTGTCGGTGCGCTTCTGCATCGCCAAATTCCTATCTTCGGAGTTTGTCTGGGATTGCAAGGCATCGTTGAAGCTTTTGATGGCGAATTGGGAGTTCTCAACTATCCTCAACATGGGAAATCCTCACGAATTTTCGTCACCGATTCCAATTCTGTCACCTTTAAAAACTTACCGGAATCCTTTGCAGTCGGTAGATATCACTCATTATTTGCCCTACCGCAACGTTTGCCAAAAGAACTCAAAGTAACAGCGATTTCTGATGACGACGTAATTATGGGCATTGAACATCAAACACTTCCCATCGCCGCCGTTCAGTTTCATCCAGAATCAATCATGACTTTAGGTGGAGAAGTCGGTTTGAAAATAATTAAAAATGTGGTGCGTGCATATACGCAAGTCAAAGAGTCATTAGTCATTGGTCATTAGTCATTAGTCATTAGTCATTTGTCATTTGTCATTTGTCATTTGTCATTGGGCATTGGGCATTGCTCAAGAATCAATAGTTTTTCTTCCCCTACTCCCCTGCCTCCCCTGCCCCCTGCCCCCTGCCCCCTGCTCTCCATCCCCCCAAGCAGTTTATGACTAACCAAGTTGCTCCTTCCCGCCATATTCTTGAAGAAATTGTGTCGCATAAAAGGCAAGAAGTTGCACAAATGCAGCAAGAATTGCCTTTAGGCTCCTTGCGACAACAGTTAAATACAGCCCCAACTGTGCGAAATTTCTTGACTGCTTTGCAAGATAATCCCAATCAACCTAGTTTAATTGCTGAAGTAAAAAAGGCATCACCTAGCCGTGGGGTTATCCGCGCAGATTTTGACCCTGTTGCTGTTGCTCAAGCTTATGAACGAGGTGGTGCAGCTTGTTTATCAGTCCTAACTGACGAAAAATTCTTTCAGGGTGGTTTTGATAATCTGCGAAAGGTGCGTCAACAAGTTGCATTACCTTTACTGTGCAAGGAGTTCATCATTAACTCCTATCAAATTTATTTAGCACGGACAGTAGGCGCAGATGCAGTATTGTTAATTGCAGCTATTTTATCAGATCGAGAACTCCAAGACTTTTTGCGAGTAATTCACGATTTGGGCATGACTGCGCTAGTAGAAGTCCATACCTTAGCTGAACTAGATCGAGTACTAAAGCTTGATAACCTAAGTTTAGTAGGAATCAACAATCGCAATTTAGAAGACTTCACCCTTGATTTAGGAACCACACAGCAACTTTTAGCAGAGCGTCAACAACAATTACAAAGCTTAGATATCACCGTCGTCAGCGAGTCTGGACTGTATACACCTGCTGATTTATCTCTTGTCGCTGAGGCTGGCGCGCGTGCAGTTTTGATTGGCGAGTCTTTAGTTAAACAAAGCGATGTAGAACAAGCTGTGCGTGAGATTTTACTAATTCGTAATTCGTAATTCGTAATTCGTAATTGGTAAATCTAAAAAAATGAAGCTCTGATATTCATTAACGGAGATAAAAGACTCGTTAACGGAGATAAAAGACTCGTTAACGGAGATAAAAGACTCGTTAACGGAGATAAAAGCCTCATTAACGGAGATAAAAGACTCGTTAACGGAGTTCAAAGACTCGTTAACGGAGATAAAAGCCTCGTTAACGGAGATAAAAGACTCGTTAACGGAGATAAAAGACTCGTTAACGGAGATAAAAGCCTCATTCACGAGTATCAAAGACTCGTTAACAAAAAATTTAGCATGGGCATCGCTAATTGCTAAGTGTAAATTATTCTAAAACTATTAAACAATCATTAACTATTTTTCAGCATGACCTCTATCTCCGATTCCTTTCAAGCTTTACGCGATCGCCAACAGTGTGCTTTAATCCCTTTTATCACAGCAGGCGATCCTAACTTAGAAACTACTGCCGAAGCCTTACGCATCTTAGATCGCAACGGTGCTGACTTTATCGAGTTGGGCATTCCCTACTCCGATCCTCTCGCAGATGGGCCTGTGATTCAAGCAGCAGCAACCCGCGCTTTACAAAAAGGCACGAAATTAGAGCAAGTGCTAGAGATGTTACACGTAGTGATTCCTAGCTTAAAAGCGCCGATAATTTTATTTGCTTACTACAATCCCATTTTGTACCGAGGTATTAAGACGTTTTTGGCGCAAATTGCTGTTGCTGGGGTGCAGGGATTGGTAGTACCAGACTTACCCTTAGAAGAAGCAGAAGAATTAATCAAAACTGCTGCATCTTTCGGAGTTGAGGTAATTTTACTCGTCGCTCCTACTAGTTCTCAAGATAGAATTGAAGCGATCGCTCGTCAATCTCAGGGTTTTATCTATCTAGTTAGTGTTACAGGCGTTACAGGTATCCGCGCTCAAATCCAAAACCGCGTAGAGCATTTAATTACCGAGTTGCAAAGCGTCACCAAAAAACCCATCGGCGTTGGTTTTGGCATCTCCGCACCAGAACAAGCACATCAAGTCATGGAATGGGGTGCAGATGCAGTGATTGTTGGCAGCGCCTTTGTCAAACGTTTAGCTGAAGGTAGCCCCACAGAAGGATTACAAGCCGTAGAAGAATTTTGTCGAGAACTTAAAGCAGCCATCACAGAAAGTCAGCGCGAAAGTCCATCTCTTCAAGAGGTGTGATAAATCCATCCGCAGATTTAGGGAGTAGGGAATTATAGCGGTTTGTAGTTGAGTTCGATACAGACCTAACCCCCAGCCCCTTCCCTGCAAGGGAAGGGGAGTAAGATTCAAAGCCTCTCTCCTCTTAGGAGAGAGGTTTGGAGAGAGGTCAAAACTAAACTGTACCCAAACAAAATATCAATTATTTCTCTTTTTGTCCTTTGCCCCCTCTCCTCCTCTTATTCCATTAAGATAATGAAACTCCTGCTAAAGTCGGTCAAAATATTAATTTATAGCTTACTTATAGTTAGCACCTGTGCTATTACAGTCTTAGCCCACGATCGCCTTGACAAGGGACAATACAAATACCATTGGAATCATAATCTTCCAGGACAATACGCTCGCCTAGCTGTAAGAAAGAACGTAACTCAGCTAACACAAAGAGAGAAAACAGCCTTTGTTAAGGCTATCAAAACCTTAAAAACTGTCATACCCCCAGGTAGCAAGGTTAGTATTTACGACCAATTCGTTGCCATACATATAGGGGCAACACGCTTAATTCACAACCATAAAGGACATTCCGATGGTTCAGTCCAAGAACTTGCTCATGAAAATGCCGCATTTTTCCCTTGGCATCGAGAATATATCCGCAGATTTGAACAAGCACTGCAAGCAGTAGACCCAACTGTTACTCTGCCATACTGGGATTGGACAGATGCCAAATCACTTAATGTAATTTTTAATGATGACTTTCTTGGCTCCAACGGTCAAGGAGTAACCATCAAAATTCCAAATCAGGGAAACTTTACAGGCGGCGCTGTGCCAGGGGCTTTTTCGGCTGCAAATGGCTGGGTGATGAATCCAGCATTAAATATCGACCCAGAAACCCAAACATCATTAGGTACATCACTTGTCCGCTTTCTCAGACTACCTCCTGCCAGTGATTATCCTGTGCCGAAAAAAGATGTTGAGCGTGCCCTCCGTCTGAATAACTATTCTCTATTTCGCCCTGCTTTGGAAGGATTTATCTCTGTAGATGAGCAGGGTAAAGTCACCCCCGGAGGATTCATCCACAATTACATTCATGGCTTAGTCGGTGGGGTACAAATAGACGCAAGCACAAAACCCATAAAGTTTAAGGGTCTAGGTACTATGGGCAATATCCCAAGTTCGCCTTATGACCCAGTATTTTGGCTGCATCATGCCAACGTAGACCGCCTCTGGGCCCAATGGCAAGAAAATGGTCATCAAGGTAGCGATTTTTATCCTGCCAATGGTCAACCTTACGGGCACAATCTCAAAGACCTAATGTGGCCTTGGGATGGCGGTATGTCTACCCCCAAAGCTACAGCGTTAGGAAATTTACTATCTTTATTACCAAATTTTAACTCTGACGATTTGGTGCGCCCTATAGACGTTTTGAATCACCAAAAACTGGGCTATACCTACGAAACCTGGGAATGGAAAACCCAAAGATGATTCAAAGTTAGAACCAGAGTAAAAAATACTTGAACATGAAAGGATTTTAACCAATGGTAAACATACTAAACATCAATACTGCAACTGTGCAACCAGATTCTTTGGGCAGGTTTGGAAAATTCGGCGGTAAATATGTCCCGGAAACCTTAATGCCTGCATTAAGTGAATTGGAAGCGGCGTATCAACAATATCGCAGTGAGCCGAGTTTCCAAGCAGAACTGCAAAACTTAATGCGTGATTATGTCGGACGGCCCAGCCCATTATATTTTGCTGAACGCCTGACAGCAAATTACGCTAGACCAGATGGCACGGGAGTGCAAATTTATTTAAAGCGCGAAGATTTAAATCATACAGGCGCTCACAAAATTAATAATGCTTTGGCTCAGGTGTTACTCGCTAAACGCATGGGTAAGCAACGGATTATTGCCGAGACAGGTGCAGGACAACACGGCGTAGCGACTGCAACTGTATGTGCGCGGTTTGGTTTGAAATGTGTGATTTACATGGGCGTCCAGGATATGGAACGCCAAGCCCTGAATGTGTTCCGCATGAAATTAATGGGTGCAGAAGTTCGTCCAGTAGAGGCAGGTACAGGAACTCTCAAAGATGCAACTTCCGAAGCAATTCGAGATTGGGTGACGAATGTAGAAACAACTCATTACATCCTCGGTTCCGTTGCTGGGCCTCATCCCTACCCGATGATTGTCCGTGACTTCCACGCGGTAATTGGTGTAGAAACTCGCGTTCAATGCCAAGAAAAATGGGGAGGACTACCAGATATTTTACTGGCTTGCGTGGGTGGAGGTTCCAACGCGATCGGCTTATTTAATGAATTTGTCCATGAACCTTCGGTGCGCCTAATTGGAGTCGAAGCTGCGGGTGAAGGTGTAAATACAGAAAAACACGCTGCTACCTTGACAAAAGGCAAAATAGGTGTATTGCACGGTGCAATGAGCTATTTACTGCAAGATGATGATGGTCAAGTCATCGAAGCCCATTCAATTAGCGCCGGATTGGATTATCCCGGTGTTGGGCCAGAGCATAGTTATTTAAAGGATTATGGTCGCGCCGAGTATTACAGTGTTACCGATAAACAAGCATTAGATGCATTTCAGAGGCTTTCGCAACTAGAAGGAATTATCCCAGCCTTAGAAACTGCTCATGCGATCGCATATCTCGAAACCCTTTGTCCCCAGTTAACAGGCAATCTCCGCATCGTCATCAATTGTTCCGGCAGAGGTGACAAAGACGTGCAAACTGTCGCTAAAGTCCTGATTCCTTAATTTGTCATTTGTCATTTGTCATTTGTCATTTGTTCTTCGTAAATGGCCAATGACCAATACAACTCTTGGAGAGGCTGTTCGCGTTCTCTCAGTACAAGTGACTGATAACCAATGCCCCATGCCCAATGCCCAATGCCCAATGCCCAATAAATATGATAGCTTTAACTCAAACTCTACCTGAAAACATCTCCATCCCTGCCGATCTCTACAACTGGCCAGCTTTATTACAACAGTTGTTAAACCGGCGATCGTTGACAGTTTCCCAAGCTGCGGATTTGATGCAAGGTTGGCTTACAGATGCCATTCCCGATGTTCTATCAGGAGCGATTTTAGCCGCAATTCAAGCTAAAGGCGTATCTGCCGAAGAATTAGTCGGCATGGCTACCGTCTTACAATCCCAAAGGCTAGGGACTGGGGACTGGGGATTAGGGACTGGGCAAGAGTTTTCCCAATCCCCATTACCCAGTACCCAATCCCCAATCCCCAATACCCAATCCCCAATACCCAATACCCAGTACCCAGTACCCAATCCCCAATACCCAGTCCCCAGTCCCCAGTCCCCAGTCCCCAGTACCCAATCCCCAATACCCAGTACCCAATCCCCAGTCCCCTTAATTGACACCTGTGGAACTGGTGGAGATGGTGCTTCAACCTTTAATATTTCCACTGCTGTCGCCTTTGTCGCCGCCGCTGCTGGGGTAAAGGTTGCTAAACATGGCAATCGTTCGGCATCTAGCAAAACTGGTTCTGCTGATGTGCTGGAAGCTTTGGGTATAAATCTCAATGCCACTCCTGAAAAAGTACAAGCGGCAGTTGGTGAAGTTGGAATCACCTTTTTATTTGCTCCTGGCTGGCATCCTGCACTCAAAGCGATCGCAACTTTGCGAAAAACTTTGAAAGTGCGGACTATTTTTAATTTACTCGGCCCACTAGTAAATCCGATGCGACCGACGGGGCAAATTATTGGTGTGAACGACCCGCTTTTATTGGAAGAGATTGCTCAAGCCTTGTCCCAACTGGGATGTCAGCAAGCGATCGCCCTCCACGGACGAGAACGTTTAGATGAAGCTGGTTTGGCAGATGTCACTGATTTGGCTGTACTCCAAGATAAAAAAGTCCGCTCTCTAACGCTCAATCCTCAAGAACTTGGATTAAGTTTTGCACCGACTGCGGCTTTGTGCGGTGGAGATGTCCAAGAAAATGCCCAAATCTTGAAGGCAGTTTTGCAAGGTAAAGGTACTCAAGCGCAACAAGATGTAGTCGCTTTAAATACAGCCTTAGCCCTGCAAGTTGGTGAAGCCATTCATGGGGAAACTGATGTTTTAGCAGGTTGTGTTAAAGGTATTGCCCTTGCCAAGGAAATTCTGCAAAGCGGTGCAGCTTGGACAAAACTAGAACAACTTGCAGAATTTTTACACGATTCACCAAGGTAATTTTGAGGGTTCGTAGTAAGCACAAAGCGTGCTGAGAATAAAGTCTTTACTACAAACTTACTTACCCTACTTTTATTACACCCAAAAACTATACAGAAGGAAAAACAGATGATTATCATACTGAAGAGCGGTACACCTGTTGAGGAAATTACTCGCATTAGCCAAGAACTGAGAGACACTTGGGGAGTGACGGTAGAAAAAAGTGTTGGCACTCATAAAGTTGTGCTGGGGCTAATTGGTGATACCACTAGCATTGATAAATTACAGGTTCAGGAATTTAGCCCTTGGATTGAGCAAGTATTACGAGTGCAACAACCTTTCAAGCGGGTAAGTCGAGAATTCCGTCATGGAGAAGCTAGCGAGGTTGTTGTTCCTACACCTAACGGTCGTGTCTATTTCGGCGAACATCATCCGATTGTAGTGGTAGCCGGGCCTTGTTCTGTTGAAAATGAAGCGATGATTGTCGAAACAGCAAAACGCGTGAAGGCAGCTGGGGCACAGTTTTTGCGTGGCGGAGCCTACAAACCCCGTACTTCACCTTATGCCTTTCAAGGTTATGGTGAAAGCGCTTTAGATTTATTAGCAGCAGCGCGAGAAGCTACTGGCTTGGGTATCGTCACAGAACTAATGGATGCTGCCGATTTATCAGCAGTGGCGAGAACAGCTGACATCATCCAAATTGGGGCGCGAAATATGCACAACTTCTCGCTGCTGAAAAAGGTAGGCGCTCAAGATAAACCAGTGCTGCTGAAGCGGGGAATGTCTGCCACAATTGATGAGTGGCTGATGGCGGCAGAATATATTTTGGCATCTGGAAATCCCAATGTAATTCTTTGTGAGCGAGGAATTAGAACCTTTGATGGTAAATATGCTCGCAATACTTTAGATTTATCAGTGCTGCCGGTGTTGCGATCGCTTACCCATTTACCAATTACGATCGATCCCAGTCATGGTACTGGTAGGTCTGAATATGTGCCATCGATGGCAATGGCTGCGATCGCCGCTGGTACAGATGCCTTAATGATAGAAGTTCACCCCAATCCCGCAAAAGCTTTATCTGACGGGCCTCAATCTCTCACCCCTGAGAAATTTGACCGCTTGGTTCAAGAAATGTCAGTCTTGGGCAAACTAGTCGATCGCTGGCCTACACCTGCATTCGATCGCATTGGTGGGCGTTGAATAATGAAAGAGATAAATTTTAGCTGATTTTTTGTAAATGGCTAAGAGGTTGTTTGAAAAGTGTTTTGCTGTGACTTTAGGCACTTTAGATCCCCCCTAACCCCCCTTAAAAAGGGGGGAACCGGAGTCAAAGTCCCCCAATTTATCGGGGGATTTAGGGGGATCTAAAACTTTTGATACCGA
>NZ_JAVRBQ020000133.1:0-113534 GCF_034531215.2 Nostoc sp. ChiSLP03a | reverse complement strand
ATGAACTAGAAGCTTTGTTACTACTTCGTTGTCAAGAACTAATGAAACAACATGATTTAATCTCTGGTTTAACTTGCTACTACTGGTGGCCAAAAACAAGGGCAGCTTAATTATAAGTGTTCATCCGAACTTGATATAATATCTCAAAAACGCAGGTCTAAAACTCTTCCCACCAGGATAGAGTTAAGACTTACGTATTTTTTAGTTGCAGTAGGTTCATTGTGGCAGGGTAGAATCTAACACGAAGGGATTCTCATTACCTTGGGGTGTTTTAGCGATCGCATGACTGCGTGCTACCTCACCAGGATCAATTGGATCGTCTGCTTGCCATTTACAGAGAGTATTCTTTTGTGCTTCAAAGAAGCTTGCATTTGCCAATTCTGGGTAGACTGTGCGGAAATAGAAAATTATCCGAGCAATATCTCCTTTCTTCGCCTCCCGTGGTTCAAAGAATCCCCGTTTGAATTCACTGTATTTGTCAATATCCTGCGGACTTGGTTGGAAACTTAGTTCATCATCATCGAGATACCAAGATGTAGTTTGATTATCAGGAATATCTCCAAATGGAAAGTTGGCGCGATCGCTGTTAATTTCGATCCGTGAAGCAAAGAGGTTATGCAAATCGCTTTTTGCTGGGCCCTCAGCTCCCATACTCTGCGGCCAGACGTGTTCAGCATTGATTCTGTGTCGTGCTGCTTCCTCTCTGGGTTTATCTGAATTTGGGTCGAGCGGAACACTGTAACCAGCGTAGATGTCCGTTACTGTACCGCCTTGGTTATCTATTTTGGTGTAGAGCAAATCACGGGCACTACCATATCCGAGGCTAGCACGAGGGGAGTAAAGGCTGTCTAGTTTTTCCAGTAAATCGTCTCCTGTAACACCAGAAAGAATTGTGCCTGGTGTAACTGGTGGTTCAGGACTGCTAACTGGGACTGATGGAATGGGAGTAGTTTCACCAATCGCTGGTAGAGTAAATCGAGCAATCACAGGGTCATGATCGCTGACTACTCCAGAAATCCCTGCGTTAACGTGAACAGCATTGATCTCAGGATTTCCATTGTTAAACAAATTTGGGGTAATCAGGATTTGGTCAATTTGTTCCTTATTCCCTTGAAAGACATAAGAGAAGCGGTCATCTTGAGGAATTTTGTTTACCAAATTTTTCAGCTGATTTCCTTCAAGGATTTTAATCGGCTGGGAGTCTGGAGTATCGTTTAGATCGCCAAGGACGACAATATTTGCATTTGGGTCAGTAGTTAAGCGATTTTCGACAAATTTGTTAACAATTGTTGCCTGCTGTATCCGTTTTGGGTTGGAAGCTGCTCCTCCACTTTTAGACGCAAAGTGATTGTTGATCAGGGTGATGGGAATATCGTTGAAAGTAAATTCACCCACTAAAGGTTTGCGACTTTTTAAAAAAGCTGGATCGTCCGCAAAGCGTTCAAGCTTTTGTAGCTTAACTCGTTGAGGATTGAACAAAAAGCCTACCCGAATATTGCCACCTGGTTGGCCTCCATCAAGTCCGTTCTGAGGAGGAATTTCCCGATATTCATAGGCTGGGCCTCCTACAGATTGGATAGAACTGATGAGAGTGTCAGCAGTTAGAGTAGCATCAACTACAGAACTTAACTCAGCTCCATCATTGTCTTGTACTTCTTGCAAAGCAATAATGTCTGGTGCTTCAAGATTACTAACAATCTGGTTTGCCAAAGCTGCAAACTTACCGTTTCTCACATCATCATCGACGTTTTTGGGAGACCTATCATCAACCTTAGAGATGTTTTCCTTTTTAGGATCGAGGTTTTCGACGTTAAAGGTGGTAATAGTTAATTGCGTAGGGCTTCCTACTAAAGATGTAACTTGTACACCATGAGCAATTCCTGAAGGAAGCCAGAATACAAGAAAAACGATAAAGCACAGTGTATGCAATACTTTTCGGAAAGAACTCATGAACATTCTCCTTAATTGCAAATAGAGACTTAACTCAGTTGGAGCGCCATTCTGAAGATATGAGAAGCAAATAAATTGAAGTTTTTCTAAAGCCATTTGACTAAGAAAAACAAGCAAAACAATCTATCTGTTTCAGTCAAAAATCAAGTATTGAGTGCAAGCTTATGTTTGTATTAAGAGATGTACTTCGATTCCCAAGAAGAAGTCATAACACAATCAATAATACAGCAGTCATTTGGTATTTATCAACTTATTATCTAGTCACTTGCGGATACTAAATTGCGAGAATAACTAGTAACAAATGCCTTATGCTCCTCAAGAGTGCTGAGTGGAGAACCTTACTTTTTGACTCAGGACTGAGAACGGGCTAAATGCTTCGCTAACAGAACTCGGAACTGTTTTGCCTCATGCCCAATGTTCAAATTCCTAAATATTTTGCTCAATAACCGTGCCACTATAGAAAATAGAGCTGCAAATTGAGCAATAGGAAGACTAAAGAACACTGTGCAGATAACATTCTTAGGGACGAGTTCCGGTGTACCCACGCGATCGCGCAATGTTTCCAGTGTCGCTCTGAGATTACCCCAAAGAGCAGAACTGTGGTTATTCGACTGTGGCGAAGGTACTCAGCATCAAATTATGCGGAGTGAACTGAAAATCAGTCAACTCTCCCGAATTTTTATCACCCACATGCACGGCGACCACATCTTTGGCTTGATGGGACTTCTTGCTACTTGCGGCTTGGCTGGCAATGTGGAACGAATTGATATTTATGGCCCACCTGGATTAAATGATTACATTCAATCCGCCTCACGTTATTCCTACACGCATTTTTCTTACCCAATCCAAGTTCACGCCATCCGTCCAGGGATAATTTATGAAGACGATGACTTCACCGTTAGCTGCGGTAATTTGCATCATCGAATTACAGCTTTCGGCTACCGCGTAGCTGAAAAAGACCGAGCCGGACGTTTTGATGTGGAAAAAGCTAAGGCGTTGCAAATTCCTCCTGGTCGGGTTTACGGTCAACTCAAGCGCGGTGAAACAGTTACCCTTGCGGACGGACGGGTGATTGATGGCACCCAGTTGTGCGGCCCTACAGAAATTGGTCGAAAGATTGCCTATTGTACAGACACAATTTATTGTGATGGTGCAGTGGAATTAGCTCGTGATGTCGATGTATTAATTCACGAAGCAACTTTTGCCCATCAAGATGCAGATATGGCTTTCCAGCGGTTACATTCCACAACCACAATGGCAGCGCAAACAGCTTTAGCTGCTGGGGCGCATCGACTGATTATGAGCCATTTCAGTCCTCGCTATGCTCCCGGAAATACTTTAGAGTTGAAGGATCTCCTCAAGGAAGCTCGTGCTATTTTTCCCCGTACTGATATGGCTTACGATTTTATGATTCATGAAGTACCCAGACGACGGGAAATAGAGTTAACCAAAGTAGGCGTTTAAATTTTGGACTTTTCTGCAAAACGCTGGGCGTAGCTTGCTTCCCTGGAAGGGTACGGCTACGCTCAGTTGAACAATTTTAGATTTGAGATTTTCTATTGAACACTTCTAATCTAAAATCTAAAATTAACCAGGTTCTATCTTAGATTTTAATAATCTCAATCATAAAATCAAGCAAATAAACAGTAGCTTCGTTTTCCAAGTAAGTCAATTATTTAACCAAGAATTTACTGTTAACTAGATGTATCAAGAATATACAAATAGTATGGTTTAAATATTTTTATCAATGTATTTTTTTATTACAAGTTATCAAAATCACTTGAATATATCTAGGAATATTGTGGGTTGGATAGTTTTATACTCAAATACTTAGGAAAAATAATTAATTTTTCGTCAAGATTTTGATTCCTTAAATAAAATATTTATGAAAAATTTATCCTTATAACACTGATTTAAAATTTATATGCCTGAATTGATGAACATGAAAGCGCCAGTTGGCATAATGTTGTGCCAAATTAGCTTGTCATTGTTGGAAGAAAAATTAAGTATGCGATCGCAGCTATTATACCATTTTGAAAAATGATTGCGACACATGAATTCACACCAAGCCAGACGCACCAAGGCAATTTCCAATCCCAAATCTAAAATCCCAAATCTAAAATGGTATTAGGTGTAAAAAAATCATTTCATATTTCTCATAAATCTTCCAATAAATATAGTGTTTCGATATTAGAGGAGTTTAATAGTGGCTAAGACTAGTCTGAATCAAGAGCAACAGGTTACTACTTCAACACAAGGCGCAGTTGACATCAGACAACTATCTACTATTTTGCTTCGCCGACGCTTTCTGATCTTTGGGGTTTCCTGTGTAGTTATGTCAGTTGCTAGCCTCTTGGCTATCAATACCAAACCTACTTACCAGAGCAATATGCAGATATTGGTGAATTCCAATTTATCTGAAGGATCGCAGGCAAATACTCAGGTTACTAATTCAAATTCTCAAGTTGTTGATTCCACTACTCAGATGAAACTGATGCTGAGTTCTAAGTTGCTTCAGAAAGCTGTAGATTTACTCCATTCTGATTATCCTGAGCTTACTTTACAAGATATCAATGGTCAAAAACAACATAACAAAAAAGCACCTTTAGAAGTAACTCCAGAAGCGGGAGGTATAGGAGCAAATAAAGTTTTTAATCAAACATTTAAAATTTCTTTTAATGATGACGATCCAGTAAAAGCACAAAGAGTACTTCAAGCGCTACAGAAAGTCTATCAAAACTATAACAAACAGCAGCAAAAAGAACGTCTGAATCAGGGATTAGCTTTTGTAAACACTCGCCTACCTGAGATCAAAAAAGAGGTAAGTAAAGCTGAGAAAAACTTAGAACAGTTTCGCAAAAAACATAAATTAGTCGATCCCGAAATCCAAAGTAAAATTCTGCTAGAATCTCTAGCCGATATTCAACAACAATTACAAACCACTCGTGCCAACCTTCAAGATGTAAACGCTCGCTACGATAATCTAGAGCAACTAATAGCATCTTCGTCCCAGCAGAATACACTACTTTCTTCTCGTTTAAATCAGTCAAGCCGCTATCAAGCATTATTAAGTGAGATTCAAAAAACTGAACTAGCATTGGCTAAGGAGCGGCTCCGTTATACAGATGATTATCCATCGGTACAAAAATTAAAACAGCAACGCCAAAGTCAACTTTCCCTCTTACGAGAAGAGGTGAAAACTATTACTAATACTAGCAAGGAAAAGCCTTTATTCAAAGGGCAAATGTCCGGGGTAGATCCAACACTAGTAGATGAGTTTGTTTTGGTACAGACAAGTGTTTTAGGACTAACTGCTAATGAAAAGAATTTAGTCGAATCAGAACAGCAACTACGCTCTGAGCTAAACAAATACCCAAGCTTAATAGCAGAATATAATCGTCTGCTGCCAAAAGTAGAAACTAGTCGTAAAAACCTTGAACAACTAATCCAGGCGCAACAGTCATTAGGACTGAAAATTGCTCAGGAAGGATATAACTGGCAAGTTTTGGCAGAACCTTCTCCCGGTATTTATATGGGCAACAACAGATTATTACTTTTGGTTGGAGGAGCAGTAATTGGGCCGATTTTAGGTATCTTAGCCGCTCTGATTTTGGAAAAGTTTAATGACGCTATTTATTGTGCCGAAGATTTAAAGAAACTGACGAACCTACGTATATTAGGATCGGTGCCAAAACTACCGTCACGTGGTGTCAAAAAACGGCGGCTTGGCCTGCCTTGGAATCTCCGAAGAAGCTCAGATTCTTCTGTAATAGAAGCCAGTAATAAATTGCCCGTCCATGAAACTTTGGACATGATCTATCAAAATATTCAAATATTAAAATATCCCTTACCATTCAAGTCGCTGATGTTTACTTCAGCACTACCAGGGGAAGGAAAGACAACCTTAGTATTAGGACTTGTAGCTAGCGCTGCTCGGATGCATAGACGGGTATTGCTAATTGACGCTAATCTACATAATCCTAGCTTGCATAAAATCCTGGAACTATCAAATGATTGGGGACTCTCTCTGTTATTAGTTGATGAGACAACTACTCATTTTCAAGATTACATCCAGCCGATTCACCCCTCTATTGATATTTTGACTGCTGGGCCAGAACCAGAAGACACAGTGAAGTTGCTCAGTTCTCAACGGATGAAAGAACTAATAGAGCTATTTGAGCAAAGTTATGACCTAGTACTAATTGATGCTCCATCTATTTTAGGCACGGTTGATGCCAGGATTGTGGCATCTTTTTGCAGTGGTATTGTAATGGTAGAGCGGATGGGGAAAGTGACTCGAACTGAACTGACTCAAGCAACAGAAATTTTAAGTAAGTTGAATTTAATTGGAATTATCGCTAATGAAGCGAGCAATTCTCAAAAGGTATTGGCATCGTAAATCGAAAAATAAAAGTTTCTCTTCCACAGAAGTCAGGTTTAGACGATTCACTTTCTCCAATTTCTGATTTCTACCTGATTAGGACTTACGCAAAAACTCTCTCAAACTCTTATTACTTCATGTACTTTGCGTCTTTGCGGTATCCTTCAAGAAGCCACTTCGTGTCTACGTTTTTTCATAATTTTGCGTAAGTTCTACTTATATTTAAAGCAAAATGCATAATTAGTAGGAGGTGGCAACCTCCCGCGTTGGAGAACTGTCTCATCTTAAAGTAGTAGACGCCATAATCCAGAGCGTCAATTAGATACTAGTGTGATTAGACGATCGGTATGAAATTCCAACTTTACTTAGGCTCTTTATTTTCTCAGATTAAAGTACGTTATTGGTGGGTAAGTATCTTTTTGTGGATAGCTTTGGTTGCCCCAGCCCAAGCGTCTGTAATTTTACGCGTGGCAATTGAGAGGGGCGTTAATCAGGTAAAAGTGGGCAGTTCCACCACTGGGATTGTTAAGGATAGTACTGGCCGGACTCTTGGACAGTTGCCAGCAATGAGCGCATATTATGCCCAAGCCGTTCCTGGCGGAGTTGCTTTAGATAAGTGGCAGTCTGGTTTATTTTGGATTGAGCCAACTGGTAAAGGATTTGTTTATATTGGCGATCGCTGGTATCGAGGCAGAACTCTGGTTGTCCCCACAGAAAAAGGCTTAACGGCTGTTAACTGGGTTGACGATCAAGAATATCTCTACAGCGTTCTTGGTGGGGAAATGGATGCTAGCTGGCCCCAAGAAGCACTAAAAGCCCAAGCGATCGCAGCCCGCACTTACGCCCTCTACGAACGAGAAAGACAACGCAATAATCCCGTTTACGATTTAGGCAATACCCCCGATCGCTGGCAAATTTACAAAGGTGTCATCAGTGAATCTCCTGCTACTTACGCCGCAGTGGATTCTACTCTAGGGCAGGTACTAACTTACAAAAACCGGATTATTCTCTCAGTCTTCCACGCTTGTTCTGGAGGACACACTGAAAACGTAGAAGATGTTTGGGGAAGCAGCGAACCTTATCTACGTGCTGTTCAAGACTACGATCAAAATATCCGCGAGTGTAATTGGGTAAAAACTTTCTCGCCCAGTGAAATTAGCGCTAAATTTCCGGAAGTGGGCAGCGTGATGGCGATGATTCCAGAAACATACTCACCTTTTCGCAGTGTTAAAGTTTTAAAAATTGTCGGTAACAAGGGTACGAAGGTGCTACAGGGTGAAGAAGTGCGAACAGCTCTCAAGTTAAAAAGTACCAAATTTAGTGTCACCAAGGGGAGCGATGGTAGTTTTGTACTGCAAGGCCTTGGCTATGGTCATGCTTTAGGCATGAGTCAGTGGGGGGCGTACAATCTGGCTCGGCAAGGAGTGAACCATCTGCAAATTTTGGGACATTATTATCAAGGTGTAGCTCTAACACCAATTCAGGCGAAGTAATCAGGGATTGGGGATTGGGCATTGGGCATTGGGCATTGGGGATTGGGCATTGGGCATTGGGCATTGGGGATTGGGCATTGGGCATTGGGCATTGGGTAATAATCAATAGTTCTTCTGCCCCTGCTTTCCCAGCCCCTCTGCTCCCCTGCTCCCCTGCCCCTCTGCTCCCTATTCCCCACTCCCTCTTTCCAAGCGTTTCTGCCATTCTGCATCAATTTTTGCAGAACGTTCAACTTCTTGGTCGAGTAAGTCAGTTTCGCTAGAATACACTAAATCTTCGTTGCCAATGACTTTTTCTGTTGCAAATTGTTGAGCATAGTTGATTTTTTGTTGCAAAAGTGGATCGGGACTTGCCAATACCCTTGCTCTGGAAAGGCGATCGCGGTTGCGATCGCCTATTTTGCGATTACGCCACCCAATCCAGAAATAACGCAATAACGGTATACCTAAAAAACCTACTCCGTAAGCCAATAGCAGCCAATAAATTCCTTGTACAAAAGCTACCAGTCCACCTAACTGGACGGCAACAGTTCCATCTCTCAATAAACTTCCCAGTACTAAAGCACCAACAAAATTTAGTATCCCTAACCCAGCACTCAGCATAATTTGCCCGGAACTTGCGGCGCTAAAACGCCAAGGAAATTCCTCTAAACGATCTGATATTGCATGACGGCGCTTTTTAACTGCACTCACCTGCAACTCTGGGAAATAATAAACAATTTGCCCTTCTGGACTTACCCCTGGTTGCCCATTAAACCGCGTTAGAACGGGCAGCATATAATCTTCGTACTCTCTTGTGTATCCTTCGCCAATGTCATCCAAATATGGGGCAATTTGTTCTGCTACCACTGCACCACGGTTACTCCGAATCACCGTAGCAATTTCTTGCCAGCGACGTTCTTCTAAGTTGGCGTTTGGATTACCATCGCCAAATAAAAACGAAAACACAGCTTCAAAGAAATTTAGATTGCTTTCTTGTTGCCTTTCACGTCGCGGTTCCTGGTAGTGGGTGTCATAATTTGGGCTAAGATACCAAAATAAATTTGGAAAATAGAAGAAGCCCCCACCGCCGGAATTACTGCCCCGATTGTCGCCGTCACGGTCTGAATTGGCAGCAGTAACGATCATAAAGATGGTAATAGTTATCAGAGCGATGGAAACAGTTAAGAAAATTCCAAAAGAAATGCGAATCAGGTAAAACAGAACACTCCAGACTTTTTTCCACCATTCCTGCAATCGCAGCCGAAAGTATTTATTACGCAAAATTGCTCGAAAATTTTGTGGAAAAAGGAAAACTATATCACCTGAATCCGCTACCTGCAAATGCCCGCCAGCATCAGATGCCAGAGCTAACAAGCTTTGATTAGCTTCAGCGACGTTCAATCCTGCCTGAGTTGCCACATCACCTACAGTGACACGGTAGCCCAGTTGTTCCACAGCCTGCATGATGGTGGGACTGGGAGCCATTGCTCTCCCCTCCTATTGAAAATTATTCCTTTTCTTAAGTATAAAGTTTTATTTTGAGCGACTTAGCTGGGATAGAGGTAACAATTCAAAATTCAAAGTGTTGACCTTCGGTCTTCAACTCTTTAATTGACTAGACAATCTACAAACGATCGGACACGCAAAATGATATAATTACTTGCTTCAGCTTGGTTAAATCAGCAAATTTTCTGCTTAAATATGGTTCAATACACTCTCGCTCAAAGCCCAGAAATTATCCTTACTGTTTCTGGAAAAGATTCAGCCAAAGCCCGTGATAAAGCAATGGATCAGCTAATGGAACTGATGGATGCAGGTAAGCTACCCACGGAACTGGAAGAAGGATTTGGCCCTCAACAATTAATTGAGGTAAAAGAGTCAACTATTGATACTGCTAATGGTGAAGATACGATTACACAAGCTGTTCAGATTTTAAGTAACCTGGCCACGCTCAAACTGAAAGTTCAGGAGTCACGATCTGAAGCGTTGGAAATTCGTAAAGCTGTTGATATTCTATTTACCGATGACTCGGTGACAGAAGAGGAAATGACTCGACTCAAAGAAGGTTTTAAAGTTCTCAAAAACTTTGCCCAAGCTAATGTGCGTTACCAAGAAGCACGAGCTAAAGCAGAACTAGCTAGGCAAACCCTAGATCAAGCTCTCAAATCCCCTGATAAGTAACATTTACAGAATTAGATGCATTGAGATACATCTTAAAAATTCAATTAAATACTCTAAAAGACAGGCTACTATGCCTGTCTTTAGATTAACTGGGGCGCTAGGATTCGAACCCAGGGATGGCGAGACCAAAACCCGCTGCCTTACCACTTGGCGACGCCCCAACAATTTCACTACGCTTAATATAACACTTCGTCCTGGGTTAATGTCAAGTACTTTAATAGTTGATTTCAGATAATGGGTTTTTACAGCCGGATAGTGATTGGTGGGAATCCATGTATTTGAATTGTTTCATCACTTTCAGGTGAATCCTTGAATCTTCGTGCTTCAAGCAGAAGATTTTTTCCTGAGCATCTAAAGTCTGGTTCTTTTGATGATGAACGGCTTTGAGTCTCGTCTTAACCTATTTCTTTTTCTTTAATCTCCAGTCTCGTGAAGAAAGACGCCTGCAATCCGACTTGATGATAGTAGTTGCTTAGTAGCCAACCATATAAAGAGTGGAATAGTCTTAGCATAGCGGCCGCAAAGTCGGCGTGGTTCTTGAATCCATCGATACAGCCATTCAAGTCCTAAGTCTCGAACCATGCGGGGTGCGCGCTTATGAATTCCGGCATAAACTGGGAAAACTCCACCCAGTCCAATCATTACAGCTTGTATTTTGCCTTTATGTTGAGCTATCCAATTTTCTTGTTTGGGACATCCCAAAGACACTAAGACAGCGCTAGCACCACTAGAGTTAATCTTTTTAACCAAGGCTTCGTCTTCAATTTCAGTTAGGGGACGAAAGGGTAGAGGTTCCATTGCTGCAATCTTTATCTGCGGAAATTCCTTCTCTAACCTGTTTTGCATCCTAGACAGAATTTCTGTTTGGGAACCTACAAAAAAAATGCTCAGATTTTGTGTTTGAGTTAG
Source organism: Nostoc sp. ChiSLP03a (assembly GCF_034531215.2). Taxonomy (NCBI): domain Bacteria; kingdom Bacillati; phylum Cyanobacteriota; class Cyanophyceae; order Nostocales; family Nostocaceae; genus Nostoc; species Nostoc sp. ChiSLP03a. Next base: position 102,638 of record NZ_JAVRBQ020000133.1, on the reverse strand, counting down.
CTCACACAATGCGAGAAAAATATCCATCCCTGCTACACGGTCTTGGTAAAGCGCTCCCATTTTTCGCATCATCCAAACCAGAGGCATACCATCAGGAGTAACTATATCTGCATTTCGTAATACGGTGGCAAACTCTGGATTCCAATGGGCTTCAATGAGCATGTGTACATTGGCTACATATACAGTTTTACTCTCATGCCTACTCGCCCACTTCACTATTGTTTGTATCTGCTCGTCAAACCGTAAAGCAGTAATAGGAAAATCAAGCACTTTTTTAGTAGGTAGAAGCACTCTCGCCACCATCAATAACTCCTGTATCCAAGAAAACAATTCATAGATTACCTAGACCAATCCCAACGATTTAATATTTGGATTGGATAACTCCTGACTTTTTGTAGGCTTGTGTGATTGTTGGAAGTTAACACGTGGAGGTGCAATTGCGTTTTTAGTATACTTTTGGCTTAATCGGTAATACTATAATTATTTACTGTTGTGTCCTAGCTTACTGTTTTATGTTAGGGATTTTAGACACTGCTTGACAAAATTCATACTTCCTTCATAATTAATTTTTAATTAGTTCATCCAAACATTACAATTGCGATAAATTCCTAGAGAAAAGCTGGATGTTAAAGTAGTATATACTACTTGATAACTTAAGTATAAATGTAAAATGCTAACCACTTAATCTGCGGGTTTTATACGTCAATATGCGCTTAAAAAGTTGAATTAATTTAGTATATTTTAATGAGTATAATTTTTTATTATAATTTACAAATTTATTACAGATTTTTTAATGTAGTGTCTGTATTGAAAAATCTCTAAATTTTCTTTTTTTCTGAAATAAAAGCCCAAAAAATAAGGGAAAGATAAATTTATCTTTCCCTGGTCTATCGTTTTTGTTATTGTCTGGCTTGTTACTTTCTTTAAGTCTTTGGCGTAACATTTGCCTTTGTTTTTTTAGTTGACGCTTTCTAGCAGAACCGCCTCTACCTTTATCATTTCTGCCTTCTTTGCGGGGAGATTCCCATCTTTTCAGGCGCATAAGTTTTTAACCTCTTTATCACTTACTTGGTAGTGGGCAGGAGGAGAATCGAACTCCTATGACCGTAAGGCCGCCACATTTTGAGTGTGGTGCGTCTACCAATTCCGCCACCCGCCCTTGTATCTAACCTTAACTAGTATACTCTAATTAAGAGATTTTGTAACAAGTCTGAAAATTATTTCTCAAAGTTTTGCTGGAATCACATTTCTAACAGTTCTCCGACTAAAAGCCTGGCAGGGTCAATAAACTAGGGTCAATATCCTGCATTTTGGCGCAGCCGCTAAGTGCCATTGCTACATTTAACTCATCTTGTAGGAGTGAGATGACATGAGATACACCGATTTGCCCTGCTATCGCTAGTCCCCACAATATAGGTCGTCCGATTAGTACTGCTTTTGCTCCTAATGCTAGAGCTTTGAGAATGTCTGTGCCTCTACGAATGCCGCCATCCAACACGACTTCTACCTTACCATCCACTACGGCTACTATTTCAGCGAGGGCATCTAAAGAAGCGATCGCACCATCAAGTTGTCTGCCACCATGATTGGAAACAACAATTGCTTTGGCTCCATATTCTACAGCCCGCACGGCATCATCTGAGCGTAAAACTCCTTTAACAATTAAAGGTAATGGAGATAAAGACTGCAACCATTCCAAATCGTCCCAAGTAACTGCTGGGTTTAACTGTTGGGCAAAATAGGTAAATAACCCAGATTCGCCTTTTTCATGGGAAATGTCTAGTCCTGAAATACTAGCAAGATTAGCCAGATGTAAATCATGAGGTAAGGCAAATTCATTACGTCTATCTCTCTCGCGCTGTCCGAGAACGGGTGCATCCACAGTGAGACAAAGTGCTTTGTAGCCTGCTTTATAGGCTTTTTCTACCAAAGCACGAGTTAATCCCCGATCTTTATGGATGTAAAGCTGGAACCATCGTAGAGAATCTGGAAACTGATTACATGCAGTCGCCACTTCTTCAATGCTTTTTGTTGCCATTGTACTTAACACCATACCCACACCAGCTGATGCAGCAGCTAGGGCCGTGGCAACTTCTCCGTCTGGATGGGCTAGACATTGAAAAGCCATCGGTGCAATTAACAAAGGTAGTTGCAGGGGTTGTCCTAAAATGGAGGTATTTAGATTACGATCGCTCACATCGACTAATATCCGAGGTCGCAGCTTGACTCGCTCAAAGGCAGCACGATTATCTCGTAATGTGATTTCGTCCCAAGCACCACTGCTATAGTAATCAAGTGTCGTTTGAGATAGATATTCTTTTGCTAGCTTTTCGTACTCAAAAAGATTGATGGGTTGAAAGCGATCGTTAGTAGATAAATCGGTAGACATAATTAAATCTATAGCAAGGGACTGGGGACTGAGGACTGGGTGAAAAGTCTTTTTGTGTCTAAGTTTTATCATCTGTTGATGTCCTAATCACCAAGGCTTATGCTATGAGATAAAACTTTTGTTCGCAGTGAGCGATTTATCGCTCTGCATAAGATTTTAAATGGCTAGAGCCGCTGACTACGATTATTCTTTGTCAAGGCTTGCAAATGTATTTATTTTTACTTAGTTAGCGATCGCTCAACAGAATTATCTGCCGAGGCGTTGTTCAAACAGCATGAAGATTTCTCTCAAAAAAAAAGACCTCTGGCGCAAAGCAGAGGTCTTTCTGTTTCAGAACATTGTAAAATTCATAAGCAGCGTAAAACGCTGATATGGTTAATTTAGTGGCTTTTATGCCATGACCACAAAAAGAGCAACCCAATTGCCAATCCCATACTGACCATTATTATTACTCCTATACCGAAAATGCGTAGGCGCAGCCCCTTGCAGGCATCGCCAACATTTAGTAGAGACCCAGAAATCTAATGCTGCGACCAAAACTTCATCTTATGCAAGGTTTTAGGAGAACTTTTCCCAACATTGGGCAACTAATTGGCTTAACCAGCGACGTTGTTCCCGATCCAGCAGCGGATCGTCTGCTAACAACTGAGCGGTTAATTCTTCCAAAGATTGACCCTGAGCGCGGACAATTTTAATTACTCCAGCGATCGCACTGGCAACTAGTTCTTCATCAATTGGCTGTTGTCGCAGAGCAATAATTTCTTGGGGACTGTCTGGAATGGGATAATTCATGGCGTGGGTTTACAGAAATAAAAAATGAACAATAACTTTGACAAACTCTTAAAATTTCTTCACTGAATCTTTACGAAACTAATAGGGCGGAGTGTACCTTACTTTATGTTTTAAGAAAATCTGTCTTAGTGAGTAGATTGATGGGAGATGTCAGGAAAAAATGAAAGAAATACTTTATTTAGAAGTTCCAACTCCAGAAACAGAAACTGTGCGTAGTTGGTTACAAACAGATTTTGAACCTGGAAATGGAGAAAAAGTGCTTACTTCGGAAGGCTTTCGCCTTAGAATAGCTAGTGCTACTACAGATACTGGAGTGGCTCCTTCCGAAAACTTGCCTACAGAACTTTCAGTATTTGTCTGGTCGGTGCAACGAACTACCTATTTGAAAGTGTTTCGCTGGTCAGAACAACCCTTTGCCAATGAAAGACAAATTCTGCAACGCTTGAGCAAGGAAATCAGAAGCCGTTTTCCGCATCATTACCCAGAACCGCCAGCAATTGATTTGTCCCAGCAATCAATATTTGCCGCACTAGGTTCTACTTACCCGCTTACCGTCAAGTATTTTCAGAAAATGCCCAACGGTGAATATGACCTGACTCGTGCCTATTGGTGGGAAAAACGATGGCGCGAAGGGGTGCAAAATCCGCAGCAGCCGCGTCAAGTGGTGTTTTCCAGTCAAGGGGACTGGGGACTGGGGACTGGGGACTGGGGAAAAGGTAATCCCAATACCCAATCCCTAATCCCTAATCCCCAGTACGACATCATCTACATTGGCGGCGCATTAGGCGTAATCCATGCAGCACTGATGGCAAAACTCGGATATAAAGTCTTGCTGGTAGAACGAATGCCCTTTGGGCGGATGAACCGAGAATGGAATATTTCCCGCGACGAGATTCAAAGCTTGGTTAACTTGGGTTTACTCACCCCCGCTGAGTTAGAAACCATCATTGCCAGGGAATACAAAGACGGATTCAATAAGTTTTTTGATGCTAATAATCCAGCCAAACTGCGATCGCCCATCCTCCACACACCCACAGTCCTAAATTTAGGCTTGGATTCCGAAAAATGGCTCCAAATGTGTGGGCAAAAACTGCAAGCGGCAGGCGGTGAAATTTGGGATGAAACAGAATTTATCCGTGCAGATATTGATATATCACAGGTAGTTTTGCAAGTCAAGCACTTGCCCAGTCAGATTGAGAAGCAAGTAAGTGGACGACTGCTAATAGATGCAATGGGAACTGCGTCCCCCATCGCTTGGCAATTAAACGGTGGTCGTGCCTTTGATAGTGTCTGTCCGACAGTGGGAGCGGCAATTGAGAGCGGATTTGAGCCGGGAGTATGGGATTCCCAATATGGGGACGTTCTTAACAGTCATGGGGATATTTCGCGGGGAAGGCAGTTGATTTGGGAATTGTTTCCCGCAGCAGATGAGGAACTGACGATTTATTTATTTCATTACCACGAAGTCAATGCTGAAAATCCCGGTTCTTTGCTAGAGATGTACGAAGACTTTTTCACGATTTTGCCAGAGTATCGCAGGTGCGATATGGACAAATTGGTGTGGAAAAAGCCGACATTTGGATATATACCAGGGCATTTTAGTGTGGGAAGTAGCGATCGCACAGTTGCCTTCGATCGATTAATTGCGATTGGCGATGCGGCATCACTTCAATCTCCCCTTGTATTCACCGGTTTTGGTTCCCTAGTTCGCAACTTAGAGCGCTTAACAACGCTGTTGGATACTGCTCTCAAACATGACTTGTTGAGTTTCCGCCATTTGAACCAAATTCGTGCCTATCAAAGCAACGTTTCCGTGACTTGGCTATTTTCCAAAGGGATGATGGTTCCCACAGGGAAATTTTTACCACCGCAGCGGATTAACTCTATGCTCAATACCTTCTTTGGGCTGTTAGCAGACGAACCGCCAGAGGTGGCAGATAACTTTATCAAAGATCGCTGTGATTGGTTAACCTTTAACCGTTTAGCACTGAAAGCCGCTAAGAAAAATCCTGCCTTGCTTTTATGGATTTGGGAACTTGCTGGCCCTAGAGATTTAGGGCGATGGCTTGGTAGTTATTTCAACTTCGGTCGTCATGCTCTGATTAATGCTTTACTAAGTCCGTGGTTCTCGCACTTCTTAAACCGGGTAGGTTCTTGGCTAGAACCACGGAATCCGGCATTGTGGCTGTGGTTATTGGCGATTAATTATGCGATCGCCACAGGCAAACCGCGATCGCCCAGCCAGGTGGCAAAATCCAATCCAGAGGCGATAATTCCGAAGTCAGAAGCAAGAATTCTGAATTAGTCATTAGTCATTAGTCATTAGTCATTAGTCATTGGTCACTTGTACTGAGCATAGTCGTTGGCGCAGCCTCTCCAAGACTTGTATTGGTCATTAGTATTAGAAAAATGACTAAGGACAAATGACTAATGACAACTAATTCCTAACTCTTAGGACGAAAATTCGGCAGTTCTACAGATGCCAACGACTTACGCCCTTTGGGTGGACGCTGGGGATAAACTACTGGTGAAGGTGAATTGTCATCATTGGTGTTATCACCTAATGACTCTGAGGACAAATCACTTGCTGACAATTGGGAAACTTCTGACCAGTAGTCTTCAGTTTCTCCAACAGACGTTTCGGTGTGAGATGGATTAGAGGAAAGCAGTAAGTTATTGGCTGGTGAAAGCACAGAATCCGTCGTCCAAGAAGTAGAGGTAGTTGCAGAAGGATTAATTTCTGCTTCCATCTGTACCTCCTGTGGATTTTTTAGTTCCTCATCGTCTTCTAAGATTGTTACTGAAGTCTCCCAAATAGGCACATCACTAACATCCGTTTTCGCAGCAGGTGGTGATGTAGATGCAGGCTGGGAGGTGAAAAACATTTGGATTAAACTATCTAATTGCCGATCTAAATTTGATGAACCTGAAGGTGAAACCGCTTCAGTTGTATCTGAAGAATCATCAACTTTTGGAGATGGCGCGGGTTGTGTTGGTGTTGGCGTGTCTTTCTTAACTGTCCAGTTCCAAGGAGATGATGGCGGTGTTACAGGAGCTTCATTTCTTTGGAATGGGATTGGTGCTGAAGGTTCACCCCAAGAATTATCTAGGTCGTTACTTAATGATTCTTCTTCTGCTGACCAAGGTTGAATTGGCTGGGCGTTAGGAAACAAAGACCGAGCTTTTCTAGAAAATCTTCCTTGGCTACTAGTTATGTCTTTAGGATGTTTTGCAGCATCTTCTAAGGAGTCATAGTTAGGAACCGATGTATCTAGACACTTTTCCAAAGCTGCTTTGAATTGCAGCGTCTGGCGTTGTTGTCGCATCAGTCTAGTACGTAACTCCCGACAAACATTTTCTGATTGCAATAACTGCTGAGATTGTTCGTTGTTATTAGTGTGTAGCAACGTACATTCTCGCTCTAACTGGGCTAGGCGCTGTTGGCTAATTTCTAGCTGTGCTTTATAAGTATCAGTAAAAATTTCCTGACGTTGAACAGTTTGTACAGCAGTTTCTAATTGTTGAAATAAAGATTTTATCTGTTCTTGAGCCGCAGCTAGTTCCTGAGTGTGTTGGTTGAGCATCGACTCACTAACGCTGGAGCGCGTTTTCTGCCACTGCAAAACCTTTTCTGACTCAGCTAGGTTGTCTTTTAGCTGCTCCACTTGTTCATACAATTTATTGTTAGCCGCACGTAATTCTTCGTTCAATGCCAGCAGTTTCTGAAATTCCGAGTCAATAAGTGCTTGTTTGCCGCTTTCAGGCTCTGCAACCCAGTCCTGCTGGGTGGTATCTTGTAAAAATTGTCTATCTTCAGCTGGCATGAGGAGTGGCAGTTTTTTAACTGTCATATTGTCATTAGGCACAACTGAGTAAAAGGGACAATTCGCCTGCTCTGATTGTGGCGAATTAGCAGAATTTAGGGATTCCATCACAGCCCCCTTGTTTGAGGTGTCAGCTTCATTCATCACTCTTGACTCACCTGCTTAAAAATATTCAGCAGTGCTGGCATTAGCATTGCTTATCAACTGTGTCTAATCAGGGTTTGCTCTAGAAGCTAAGTTTAACTCTCTCCAAGCACCAGCAATTAATCATCAATTGGTGTTCCCCATTTTGTATCTAGACTGATGCCGTTATAACATTATGATCCTCTGCCCCGTCAAGAAGAGGTGGAAGGGGAACTCTGGCCGCCTTTGAAGATAGGCCAGAGAGGAGAAACCCGATACATTAAAAATTAAACTGTATTGGCTGGCTGATGAAGTTTTTTACATAAAAAACTGCCCTTTAATATACTTTATTCTTTAATATCGCATCTGTCTTAAGATATAAATTATGATTTTCTCCTGAAATACATTTTGTAATTCCTGATTGAGTACTTAGATTTAGATATAGATGTCCGTACAAGTATCTACTCTTCAATGATAATTCTCTCATCCGAAGCGATCGCTATTTAATGTCAGCAAACAACTAAGAGCTTTCGCTATAACTGCAATCTTAAGAGATCCCGTTCAATACGAGTAAATACTTATAAAGTCTTAATAAAGGCGTAACAATTTGTTTAAGTAAAATATAAAACTTTTTTAAAGAGTAATCTCAACTTAGTGAGGGCTTTTTTTCTCGATAAATACTTTGCCAGTAAAGAATTGCAGGTTTTATTAGTTATAAGCTTTTCGCTCGACTTATCTTCAATACGTCAAGTTTGTTTAATGACTAGAAGAAAATCGTTTAAAGTATACTTTACTACTTAATAATATTATATACACTGTATATCAATTTACAATAAAAATATTTAAGTTGGGCATTAATACGGATACTATTTTTAATGATTTTATTAAAGAATAATTGTAATAACCGCGGTTTCTACTAGAAATAAAGTAATTATAAAGACTATAGTTACTGAAAATTTATCTGGTTGTAGCGCGAAATAAAGTGTTGCAGCAGTTAGGCTTTTTCAAAAAAATCAAAATTTAAAATCGGGGTGCTAAAGATGACTGATATACTTGCAATAAGCGCAAATATCAAGCAAGAGACTGCTAAATTACCGCTGTTTGTAGAAAATTGTGAGAGCTTTTGGGACAAAGAAATCAGACCGTTATTTACAGATGAGTCTCTATCTTTCAAGGTGAAAACTCTTAACGGAAACTATGTCAAGTACGTGAACTTGGATAATGGAGCTACAACCACACCCTTTGCAACCCTCAAGCAGTACGTGGACGAAATGCTTGACACCTATGGCAGCGTACATCGAGGTTCTGGACAAAAATCCGTCATTACTACACGAGAATATGACGCCAGTCGAAACATCATTCGGGATTTTGTCGGGTCATCTTCAGACAACTATGTAATCTTTGCGAAGAATACAACAGAAGCAATTAATGGAGCCGCCACACTTTGGGCAAAAAAACCTGGGAAAATCTTAGTTTCTGATATAGAGCATTCATCTAACCTACTGCCTTGGGTTACTAGAGACAAAGTTGTGCAATACAGAACGCAGCCAGATGGAAGTGTAAATGTCACAGAAATTGAAGATATTTTCAAGGCACACCAAAATCTCCCCCAAGCCGAGCAAATTAAGTTAGTAACTATTACAGGTGCTTCGACAATTACAGGTTATAGACCCCCAATTTATGAAATTGCAGCTTTAGCACATCGGTATGGTGCGAAGATATTCGCTGACGTGTGTCAGTTAATTCAGCATGAACGAGTCGATATGCGTGCTGATGACGATCCATATCATTTAGATTTTGTGGCTTTCTCTGGACACAAGATGTACGCTCCTTATGGAACCGGGGTTTTGCTAGGGCCAAAGGAATTTTTTGATAGCTCCTACCCTTATCAAATTGGGGGTGGAAACCTACCTTATATCACCAGAAACTTAGAGATTAAGCGTTTTTATACAGAACGGGCCCATGACCCCGGAACACCAAACGCAATGGGTGCGATCGCTATTGCCAAGGCGATTGAAATTATCGAAGCAGTAGGACGCGATCGCATTGCTCAGTATGAACACTCTCTAGTTGAATTTACATATACACGGCTTGGGCTGATTCCTGGTGTCAAAATACATATTCCCGGAGATAATTTAGCCCATGTTATTCCCTTTGATATTGATGGAATTGACGGACGCTTAGTAGCAGAAATTTTGGCACAAGAATACGGTATTGGCGTTCGGGCTGGGGCTTTCTGCACTTATGAATACATTCGCAAACTCAAGAATATTTCAGACGAGCAAGACTGTGAGATTGCTCAAGAAGTAGATAGAGGAATTACACGGAACATTCCTAGTATTATCCGAGCCAGCTTTGCTGTATATAATACATTAGAAGATTGCGATCGCTTTATAAATGCGATCGCTCAAATAGCTAAAAACGGATTGTCTCACTATTTGCCCAACTACACACAAGATCAGATCACTGGTGTTTGGACAGCGATAAACAGCTAGTTTTTTCAGGGCATTGGGCATGGGGCATTGGGCATTGGTTTTTCTCCTTGTCTCCCTTATCTCTTTCATCTCCCTTTGCCCCTTCATTCTCTGTGCCTTAATTACGAATTACGAATTACAAATTATAAGGGGGTATAGCTTGAGCGATGAAAACCTCTTTGACCAGGAGGAGTATTTACAGGCAAGGGTTGAACAGTGCATCTGGCAAAAAAGTACAGATGCGGGTATTTCGCGCCAGCGCTTTCTGAAAATACTGGCTACTATGGTTGGCGCTACAGCCATCGGGGGATTAGCTGAACCTGCGCTTGCTCACAGTCAGGCAGCTATTAAAACTAAAGGCAGCAAAATACTTAAGCCATTGCCACCAGGGTATATCTCTCATAGCAAAGGCACATTAGAGATGAACTGGGAAACGATGTATGGGCGTGGTTATTTAGTACCAAATGATTGGTTCTATGTTCACAACCGGAGCGCACCTCCCCCTTTTGATCCGTCTACATGGCGTTTGCAAATTCATGGAACTGGCGTTTCTGCCCCTAGTGAGTTTACTTACGATGAAATCATCGCCATGCCATCCATCTCAGTCACTTGTGCCATTGAGTGTGCTGCTAACGGTCGGCGCTTCTTTGAAGAAGCTTACAATACACCACTCCCTGGAACGCCGTGGAGACTTGGGGCTATTGGTGTGGCTGAGTGGACTGGTGTACCACTTGCTATGTTATTAGAACGAGCTGGACTGAAATCCACAGCAAAAGATGTACTCGTTGAGGGTGCAGATGTAGATTCGCTAGATTCAAAGGAGACAAATAAATCCAAGTTCAGCAGTGTAGTTCCAATTAGCAAAGCATTAGCAGATAACTCGCTCGTTGTCTACGCAATGAACGGAGAACCGTTACCTCCAGATCATGGTCAGCCGTGCCGTGTCTTATTCCCTGGTTGGGGAGGAAACGCCAACGTTAAATGGATTGAGCGAATTGAAGTTTCCCAAACACCGATATATACGCAGTGGGTAACAAAGCAAATGGTGCTAGTTGGTGCAGATTACCCAGCGATCGCACCATATAAAGGTAAGCTGATTACGTACCAAAATGTTAAGAGCGCTTTCGAGTTGGCTTGGCCAGCTACGCTTTCTGCTAAAACCCACTTACTGCGTGGACGTTCTTGGTCTGGGAAAGGAAAAATTGTGCGTGTGGAAGTCAGCCTGGATGGCGGCAAAACTTGGCAATTTGCACGACTGAGAGAACCAAATTTTCCATTTGCATGGGTACGCTGGGACATTGAATGGAACCCACTTCCTGGGGAATATTTTCTCCAGGCTCGTGCTACTGACAATTTAGGTAATACACAACCGAGTACAGTTCCGTGGAATGACGGTGGGTTGCTCTATGGGGGCGTTGTTAGTCATCCGGTGACAGTACAGGGAGTTAGTCATTAGTCATTTGTCATTTGTCATTTGTCGATGCCCAATGCCCAATGCCCACTCAGCACTATCAGTTATCTAGAAAAAGAATTATTTATGAATGATTTTAGTTGGTTGATTTTAGTGAGTGGGGGTTTAATATCTGGAGTCATAGCTGGACTTTTAGGAATAGGTGGCGGTATTATCACAATTCCTCTTTTAGTCACACTAGGTTATTCTCCCGTTCAGGCGATCGCTACTAGTAGCCTTGCTATTGTGATTACTTCAATTTCTGGAAGTTTGCAAAATTGGTGGATAGGCTACTTTGACTTGAAACGAGTAATTTATTTAGGAATTCCAGCTTTTCTAACTACTGGAATAGGCGTATATTTCGCCAATAAAATTCCATCTTATATAATACTATTTACATTTGGCATCATACTACTTACTAACATCTATCTGATTGAGCTTCGCAAGCAACTATCTTTCCAGGAAAAAGGGGATACAGCCCCAGCATTCAACCCACTAGTTTCTAAAATTGGCACTGGGGGAGCAGCAGGAATTTTAGCAGGTTTATTTGGCTTAGGTGGCGGTACGATTATGGTTCCGCTGCAAATGCTGCTACTAGGAGAGGAAATTAAAGTAGCAATTCAGACTAGTTTAGGTGTGATTGTCATCACTGCTTTAGCTGCCTGTACGGGACATACATTAGAAGGAAATATTCTCTTTACTCAAGGTATAGTTTTGGGATGTGGTGGTCTTTTAGGCGTTCAAATGAGTACTCGCACATTGCCAAAACTACCAGATTATACTGTCAGCTTAGTGCTTCGTATCTTCTTAGGAATACTATCAATTTATATTTTTTGGCAAGCTTGGATAAATTATCAACAAATAATTATTAATTCGTAATTCATAATATTATATTTGGTTAGTCTATATCTTCAGGGGTTTCAGCTTTAATTTGACACCTATGTACAGCTAACTATGCACTCATACTTTGTAACAACTTTAGATTTTTCCTAAAATCGATTTTTTTGAAAATAGATGAGCTATGAGTATTTTTAAAGTTGAAGTTGTCAAAATCAATAGCATTAATCCTCATCCCAATGCCGATCGGCTAGATATTGCTTCTATTGAAGATATGGCGTATCAGGTAATTATAGTCAAAGGTAACTTGAATCCTGGAGATTTAGCTTTTTACTTTCCTATTGATAGTGTTATTCCAGAAAACTTTTTAGATGAGTTCGGTATTCGTAACTACTACTCGAAAAAATTGCGTGCTGCTAAACTTCGCGGAATTTTTTCTGAGGGTTTGCTCATTCCCGTTGGTGATAACTTTACGGGAAATGTTGGAGATGACTACACAAATCATTTTGGTGTAACAAAGTACGAATATCCAATTCCTCAAGGAATGAGCGGGGAAGTAGAAAGTTTTATTGGACATTACAAATTCCCCAGTCCAGAAAACCTGAAACGTTACAAAAACATCCTAATGGAAGGTGAAGAAGTTGTTGTCACAGAGAAGTTACATGGAACTAACTTCACTGTTTTAATTAATGCTGATGGCACAACTAAAATTGGCAGCCATAATTACTTCTGGAAAAACAGCGAAGTCAACAAAAAATTAGTTTATATTCGTGCTTACAACGAAAACGAAGCTTTCCAGAAACTTCCGCCAGGAACTCAGATTTTTGGTGAAATCTACGGCGTGCAAGATATCAAATATGGCTTGAATAATGGCAATATTGGAATTGCTATATTTGCTGTGCGTCGCGGTAGTTATTTTCTCAATTACAGCGATTTTGTGGCTTTTTGCGAAGAATTTGCTTTGCCGAGAGTACCTGTACTTTATATCGGTGCTTACACTTGGGAAGCGGTGTCTCAGTTCAATAATGCCAATAGTGTAGTCAGTCCCAATTGCATCATGGAAGGCGTTGTTGTGCAACCGGTCATTGAGAAAACGCATCCAGAAATAGGTAGAGTCGTCTTGAAGTTGATTAGCGATCGCTATCTACTCCGTAAAGATGGAACTGAACTCCATTAGATTCAACTTGATTTTTGGTGGCGACACCTTAACTAACCTTCCAAAGTCGAATTAGGAATTATTCGCTCAAGGTAGCCACCGGGGATGAAATCCGGCTAAGGGGAGTTGTTCTGGTTTAATTTCAACAGTCGTAGCATCAGCGATGGGTAATAGAGGCATCAACCACAAGCTACTGGTAGCGATTGTATCTCCATCATCGGTTTTTAAAGTGTTTGGGGGTAATGATCCTGGGGGATTTGTCTGCGGTACTACTTGGTCAAATAACAAGCCCAAACCGTCAGCAGATAAACTCATTTGCACATTTCGTTGAGCGGGAGGTAGTACTAACAGTGGTTTCTGTTGCCCAGTTTTCAAATCAATTGCCACCACATAGGGCTGTTCTATGTATTGTTCCTTCGATACTAACTGTGTAAGCAAGCAGTAGAGGGTGGGTGAAGCAATGTCAAATTGGCAACTGAGAATTGAACCTGTTGTTTTTAATAGCTGTTTCTGTAAGCCTTGGTTTGTCACCAAAAATAAATCCCGCGTGTAATCTGTATTAAACTTTACCATCGCTGCTTGAGAGCCATCTTTGGAGAAAGCTTGTACCAAACCAAACTGCGGCAGAAAATCCAAAGGTTTACTGGCATCATCTTGCAGTGGTAAAATTGCTGCTCCCTGTCCTTGAGCAACCGCTACGGCTTTACTATCTGGTGTCACCATAAAGTCTCCTCCCGGCTGGCTTTTTAGGCGTTTCGGGGTGGGTTTTTCTGCTGAACCATTACTGGTTGCTGGCATAAACCATAGTCCAAAATCGCCAGGATTAGTTTTATTACCCCGTTGGATGACAATAGTTTGCCCATCAGGTGATAAGTCAAATTTCAGGTTTTGATAATCTTTACTATCTAAAGTCAGGTCAACTTTGCCTTCTGGTTCTGCTTTTTGTCCAGATTTAGCAGAAACGCCTGTTGTCACCGTATACAGTTGGGCTGAAAGTAAGTCTTGATTGTTTGCGGCGCGAGCAGAAAATAAAATTTTCTCCCCATCAGGAAATGACTCAAAGTCGATTACTATCAGGTCTTTGGGGGTAAGCACCCTTTTTTGCTCTTGGGTTAAGTTGTAAAGAACTAACCGTCCCTGTTCTTCTTTGTCGGTTCCGATGTAAAGGATGACGCGATCGCGTGTACGGAAGCTACCTGTAAAGGGCTGTATCAGCCGATTTTTGCCTTCTTGCTCTGCAAACTTATCTTTAGCTCCTTGTAACTGCACTTTATAATTTGTGCCATAAGGGGCTGGTGTCACCAGTGTATAAACCATCCGCCGCCCCGCCCAACTGAATTTACCTGCTAGGGGTGGATCGATTTTCAAGTTATCCTCGACGCTTTTTGTTTCCATTGGGCGGCTGAAGGTGAGAGTGAAGGAATTATCTTCTGCCCCAATTTGTTGATTTTGCCAAGTAAATTCTCGGACACGAGCAGTTACCACATCACCTTGCAAGATGATTAACCCAATCAGCACACTCAGCAGTAACATTAGTGCGATCGCGATACGATCCAGTGGTTGGAATGCTTTAGATTTAGTCATTGGTTATTGGGCATTGGGCATGGGGCATGGGGCATTGGGCATTGGGCATTGGGCATGGGGCATGGGGCATTGGTCGTTAATTATCTACAAATGACAAATGACAAATGACAAATGACAAAGGACAAATGACTAATAACTATAAGGATTCTGAGGTTGAGGAATTTTTTTGAGAGAGGTGGCGGCAATGGTAAGTTGGCGTTTACCTGCCAAATTTTCTGTTACCATTTGTCCTTCTACTTCTAGCCATGTATCAGCAGAGTAAAGCTCTTGATTATTTTGTAGTTTAACGGGCAATCCCACAGGGTAAGCATCTGCTGCACAGCAACTTAAGACAAATCGTGCTAAAAACAAATATTCTTTTCCGATATCGGGCGGGTGAATCACAAATCCTTGCACCTTGACTTTTTGCCCTGTATATGTATCTGGCTCAGGATAGACATTGACGGTGCGTACCCAGTCTACAAGCGATCGCTCCTCTGGACGAACAGTAACCCGAAAGGCTTGGGGTTTGACGCGTGTGCTTCCCAATAAATCAGTCGTCACCCCCCTTTGGAGTGCTTTGTCACTAGCAAAAACTTGCGGTGTAACGATAAAACCTAGAATCGCTGTAGTCAACAATAAAGTACTGCCCCAACCAGGGGGAAATAAACTAATATGCTGGGTGTTTGGCGTAACATCATGGCGACGCCGTTGCCAAAGTTCCTGCATCTTGAACAAACCAATAATGATGAAGCTGATACCAGTTACAATCACCAACCAAAAGTAATTTGGATGAATCAACAGATTCAGCTTATTAGTTAGCCAATATCTCAGCATCAAAATGCCCCAAGCCGTAATTGCTAGAGCATCCAGCCAAGGAAGTAACAGATTTGGAATTTTAGATTTGGGATTTTTGTTAGTCATTGGTCATTTGTCATTGGTCATTTGTCATTGGTCATTTGTCATTGGTCATTTGTAAAGGACAATTAACAAATGACAAATATTTTCTTAAAAGACGTGCAAGTTCAAGAAAAGAGTAAAGACAAATGTCAATTGTGCTGCTAAAGCAAATAAGTAAAAAATAGTCTTGGGTTTAAAAATAGATAACATCAAACCAACACTTTTGATGTCAATCATTGGCCCAAAGACCAGAAATGCCAATAATGAACCGCTGCTAAAGGTTGAGGCAAAAGATAGGGCGAAGAAAGAATCGACTGTAGAACAAATTGATATTATTACAGCTAATATCAGCATGACCACAATTGAGGTAATGGGCCCAGCACCCAAACTGAGAACTAATTCACGGGGAGCTAGGACTTGAATAGCAGCAGCGATCGCACTTCCTAAAATCATCACTCCGCCCAATTCCCGCAATTCTTGGATGCTATTATCCACAACTAGGCGCAGTTTAGCTGCTAGCGGTTTATCAGCAGTAGAGACTGAGGTAGGCAGTACTAAATTAGGATCTATCCGTAGAGGTATACCTGCTTTTCCTCCTAAGATATAAGTCCCGGATTGCAACAGATTGGGTACTGTTTCTTCTTGTTGTCCTTGGTAAGGCTTACCACGGCGTTTGGTTTGGGGCTGCGCGGCTGGATTAAACTTCATATAACGAGCGATCGCAGGTTGGACTATGGGATTTAAGTCCTTTTGAAAACTGAAAACATACCCGATAATTGTGGCAATTGTTAAGGAAAATACGACTCGTAAGACTACTATTTCTGGCTGATCTCGAAATGCTGTCCAAGTGGCCCAAATTACAACTGGGTTAATTGTTGGTGCTGCTAGCAAAAAACCAATTGCGACTGGTGTGGGTACTCCTTGAATCAGGAATCGCCGCGCTACCGGTACATTCCCGCACTCACACACCGGAAACAAAAAGCCGATCGCACTGCCAACTAAAGCACCCAACAGCGGGTTTTTGGGCATTTTTTCTACTAGTTTGCGCTCATCAACAAAAAACAGCAGCAAACTGGAGAATAAAACCCCAAGAAGCAAAAAAGGCATCGCCTCGACTAGCAGACTTAAAAATAGCGTAAAACCATTGTTCAGTTGATTCATGAGCGTCGCAGTCAAAAGCGGTTTTTAGTTTTAGGGTTCTGCCTAGCCATTCTATCGAAATGGGGATCAAAAGCAGTTCGGGAAAATTAAACATTATTTAAGTAGCAAGTTATCCTATCTTCAAAATAGCGGTTAAGCGCTACAAACCTTGGCTTCACACGAGTTCGTGACTTTTAACTGAGTGCATTTACTGACAACGATCATTTCTAAGATTGTCTAAGTTCAGAAATTGTTCCGGTCTAGAGGGCAAGTAACTGCACAAATGATTTGAAATTACCTATGTTTATACTTACAGTAATTTGCTGGATAAGATATTAGTGCGGCTGTATTTTCATCAAGTATTCACAGTTCTTCAAAATTTGGGGTATGCGTAGTCCATCGTAGACATCGTTATTGGTTGCTATCATCATTGATTTTGACTAGTTATAGCAAAATTCGATCTGAGCTTTGGTTGATTTTTTACTACAAAAACTTTAAAAAGGCAAGACCAAAGTTTAGCAGATACAGGAAATGATTGGGGAAATTTTTCGGCGTTAGCGATAGCCTAAGTTTCTATATGAAGTGAGAATTCGAGCTATGACAAGTCACAAAGCCTTGAAAGGAGCGTCAAAATGATATCCCCGACTTCTTAAAAGAAATGGGGGATATAGTTTACTCTTTCACCATTATTTTGTTCGATCGCTGTTAGTTTCGTTTTGTGGGAATCCCCCAAATCTTGATTTGTCGATCGAATCCACCACTGGCAAGAATTTTACCATTGGGACTAAAAGCGATCGCACTTACCCAGTCTGTATGTCCATTCAGTGTATTTATTAACTCACCTGTAGTTAAATCCCACAATTTAATTCCATCTCTACCGGCACTAGCAAGGGTTTGTCCATCGGGATTAAGAGCGATCGCATTTACCCAGTTATTATGTCCTGTAAGAGTGCGGACTAATTCTTTAGTATTAATATTCCACAGTTTTATAGTGCGATCGTGGCTAGCACTAATTAATGTTTGTCCATCTGGTGTAAAGATCACATCGCTAATAGCACTAGAATGAGCTGCCAATTCACTGATGAATTTACCAGTACTCAAATTCCACAGCTTGATTACACCCTTATTATCACCACTAGCTAATGTCTGTCCATCAGGACTAATAGCTAGAGTATAAATCAAATTATCAAAGCGTACTATAGTCCCTAGAGGACGCTGCTGTAGCAAATCCCACATCCGAATCCCATCTAAAGCTCCACTGACGAGAACTTTACTATCAGGAGACACCGCTAAAGATAAGACGTTACTGGTATGTCCGACAAAAGAGCGGCTAAATTTTAAATTTTTTAGGCTCCAGAGGTTAATCGTGTCATCATCGCTACAGCTAGCGAGGGTTTGCCCATCTGGCGAAATCACTAAAGATTCTACGGCTGCTTTGTGTGCTTTGTTAATAGTCGCTAACTTTTTGCGCTTTGCTAAATTCCACAGGCGAATTATACCCTCGTTTTCTGCACCTCCACTCACCAGAATTTTGCTATCTGGAGTGAAAGCGAGGGATTTAATGGTTCCGTTATGTCCGATGAGTGTGTAAAGTAGTTGAGCATTAGCAAAGTTAGTGTTAGCTGGGAAGTTTGGCGTTACTTCAATGGCAGCATGAGCTTGATGAATATAAAACCCTTCCCAGGTACTCACTGGAAGGGCAACAGCTGCCATAAATGCCAGGATAATATACGGCCGCAGAAAATTACCGCCACCTCTTCCCTCACTACTCACTCTTTTTCCTCACTTTTATAGATATAGTTAAATCCAATGAATTTTGCAGAGTTATTTTAAGTCATAACTCTGCACATTTTAAAGAGGTGGTTTTTTCTTAGAAACGCTTAACATTGGTAAAGGCGCACTAGAAGAACGAGAGGGCAAATAATGTTGCACTACAGGCTCCTCTGGTAAAGAACGACGCTGCTGGACACGCCACAACTTAAAGCCTAGCGCTATCCCTGCCGTTCCCAAACCAAAAGCAAACAACGACCAGCTATCATTCAATCCGCCAATCAGGGCATCCATAACGCCCATCGTCATCAATACACTGATTAGTGGCTCTTTTCGGTAGGTTGACTTCAAAAAACGAGGTAATACAGCATTCATCACAGCTTGGTTGGTTCCAGTTCACCTTTTGTGTATATTTACCAAGAATACCTCACCCATAATTTGCCTTTCTCATTCAAGGCAGATACTAAGTTATGATTTTTTTAGTAGGGGGAGGAAATTTACTCATTAATCTCCTTGCACATATTAGTTGCAAGTCTATGATATTTCAATCGCTAATAGGTATTTCGATTCCTCTCTTGCTTACATTCTAGGGCAGTTATTTATAAAGAAGTATAATTAATCTATATAGGGCGAAGTACTCTGCTATCAATTATAGAAGTCAAAACCAACTGGTTGTTCCAGCTGGTTGAAACTCTTTTAATTACTAGCTTACAACTTTAAGATTGTGCTTGTTGATGGCACTACTTCAGACCCAGCCATGATAGCACTCCTTGATTAGTGACATATTCAATCACCAGCATCAAACCAAAGCCAATCATTGCAGCTCGACCATTCAAGCGTTCGGCATATTCGTTAAAGCCAAACTTAGGCTCTTCTAGTTTAGGTGTAATTGTTGGTTGTGTTTGTGTCATTTTTTAAGAAACCTTTTTTTGGCAAACGGGACTTGATATCAGACTTCTGGTAGAAGTCGTGGAAAGTGGGGATAATCGCTACTTACTTTTCATGGTATCTGGAAAACCCCTCTCTAAATCTCTTCCCTTTTAAGAGAAAGACTTTGAAATTTTCAGATGAGTTGAAAAGTCAGTTTAACTTAAAAGCTGATTGCAGTGCTTGAATGCCAAGATGACTTGAGAAATTCAGCAAAAGCTTCCTATTAGGGAGCTATACAATCGCTCTTTTAATAAATTGTTACTATTCTTTATATATTGTATAAATACTGGGGTAATAGTCAAGGGTAAGAGTTTGGGCTACTCAGATTGAATTAAGAAAGTTAGAACAGAAATTAGGTATCTCTAATCCAGCTATCTCTAATACGGAACTAGCAAGACGGAAGTAGCAAGCTTGAGATTGGAAGGCTACAGTTAAACAAAAAAATTATCAGAGGCGATATATGGAAATCGGCGTTCCCAAGGAAAATAAGGATCAAGAATTTCGGGTAGGGTTAAGTCCTTCTAGTGTGCGGGTGTTGCGAGAAAATGGTCATAGCATCTTCGTCGAGACACAAGCAGGTAATGGTGCTGGATTCTTTGATGATGACTACAAAAGTGCTGGAGCCGAAATTGTCCCCACATCAGAAAAAGCTTGGAATCGGGAATTGGTTGTTAAAGTCAAAGAACCGCTGACCTCTGAGTATAAGTTTTTGCAAAAAGGGCAGGTATTATTTACTTATTTACATTTAGCAGCCGATCGCAAGTTGACGGAGCATTTAATTGATTGTGGCACAACTGCGATCGCTTACGAAACTGTAGAACAACCTGGTGTTAACAGATTACCCTTGCTCACCCCCATGAGCGTAATTGCCGGTCGGCTAGCAGTACAATTTGGGGCGAGATTCTTAGAACGCCAGCAAGGTGGTAGAGGTGTACTTTTGGGCGGTGTTCCTGGAGTTAAACCGGGCAAAGTAGTAATTTTAGGTGGCGGCGTTGTCGGTACAGAAGCAGCTAAAATTGCCGTAGGTATGGGTGCGATCGTCCAGATTTTAGATGTGAGTGTCGAGCGTTTATCTTACTTAGAAACCCTCTTTGGCTCTAGAGTCGAATTGCTTTACAGCAACTCTGCTCATATTGAAGCCGCAGTCATTGAAGCCGATTTGCTCATCGGTGCAGTTTTAGTGTTAGGACGTAGAGCGCCAATACTAGTATCTCGCGAATTGGTCAAACAAATGCGTCCTGGTTCGGTGATAGTTGATGTAGCCGTTGACCAAGGCGGTTGTATAGAAACCTTACACCCTACATCTCACACAAATCCTGTATACCTTGAAGAAGGTGTAGTGCATTATGGCGTTCCCAATATGCCAGGAGCAGTACCTTGGACGGCAACTCAGGCACTTAATAATAGTACATTACCTTATGTTGTCCAGTTAGCGAATTTAGGAATTTTGGCACTGGAAGTTAACCCAGCATTGGCTAAGGGTGTGAATGTCCAAAATCATCGCTTAGTGCATCCTGCTGTGCAAGAGGTATTTCCTGATTTGGTCAATTAAGGTATGCAAAGATTAAGTGATCGCTTATTTTAATAGAGGTAGCGATCGCCAATCAGGCTAATTTTCTTCCCAAATGCGCGGATGGGTAGGTGTACAAAATGAGAAGGAGCGAAAAAGGCTGTACGCTCCTTCTATACAAGACTTTGAGGGCAATGGTACTTTCAAACCATCCACGCACCTTATAAGGACTGGTTTTGAGTTGTAATTTTTTAATGCTATTTTTTAATGCTTTAGCAGAAGTAGATGTTGGAGGATGAAGCCCATCGCTTTTAAAAAACTAAATTACATTTACGCTTAAACTCTTCTCCGTAAGCTTCTATTTCCGCCCTGTCCCTAACAACTGTGTCCCCAGAAGCTCTTTTCCTTGATATAATTTCATCCCCTACGCGCTTTATACACTCTTGCTGAGTTTCTTTTTTGTCTGGATGCAAAGCAGCCCAACAAATCATGCAAGCAAATGTAGCCAGTGTAACAAATATAGCTCCCTTGACTGCACCAGTATTTTCTGCATATTTCCCAGACTTAAGAGTTAAAAATTTACTCCATTTTTGTTTATTTGATATTCCAAAAATCATCACAGTGGTGATTTTGGCTGGTTGAATTCCGTTTAAAGTTTTTATAATGGCTTGGGTACAAATCTTGGGATCTAGTGTTTTGGTAGATTTGACATTCAACTCTAAAGTTACACCATGA
Source organism: Nostoc sp. ChiSLP03a (assembly GCF_034531215.2). Classification (NCBI taxonomy): domain Bacteria; kingdom Bacillati; phylum Cyanobacteriota; class Cyanophyceae; order Nostocales; family Nostocaceae; genus Nostoc; species Nostoc sp. ChiSLP03a. Next base: position 81,045 of record NZ_JAVRBQ020000133.1, on the reverse strand, counting down.
TGGATTTTGGATTCTACCGTCGTTCCGTCAAGAGAAATTGACTCTTCCACCAGCTTAGAAATAGCAAGGATATCACCAATTTTTGCAAATTTTTGTATATTCTCAGACATTAAGCAGCACCATGCACTTAATCTGGTTGTACTGGTTTGCAGGCGCTAGCGGTGCAGCAAAATCACTGAAGTTGCTGAATCCTTTTTAACTCCTTTTTAAGAGTATTCCAAATTCGTACAGTTCTTTTCTAGCTGCCTGAGTATTACCGAATGCAACATCTTTGGGGTTGGGAGTAGCAGGGAATAATTGCTAATTGGGGTTGCAATTGTTACTGCGGCAGGTGTTGATAGCTTTTGTTGCACAAATTGCAATTCAATCAAATCCCTATTAAGGATTCAAACTTTTTGACTCTCTGAAGTGTAAGTCCTAATTCATTTTCAAGCCAACAATTCGTCTACAGCTACACTAAAACCTAGTAATACTCTTTGAGTACTAACCACATCACCAGCTTTAAACACCAAAACCTGATTATGAGTCATTACAAAAACTAACCGACTTTCAGGAAATACTAGCCAAACTTCCTCACAACCAGACTGCAAATACTCCTGTGCTTTGAGAAATAATTCTTCAGCTAAATCGGTGGGTGAAACTATTTCAGCAATTAGTGGGAAACTTTGTGGCAAAGTAGGAACATCACCAAACTGAGCTACCAATTCAGGCGTAAGATAAGCCACGTCAGGACGGCGACCCTGTTTATATGTACGACAAGGTACTTCAGTGTAAACTTTCCCACCTTGTTGATTGGAGTTAATATAACTTCTCCAGTAAAAACCAATATTCAATTGAATTTCACTATGTTTTAATGTCATCCCTGTTTTTTCTACTAATTGCTCGTCTACCCACTCCATCCCCTCTGGAGGATTTGCCATGAAGTCTTCTAATGAAAGGATTTCGGGGACGGTTACAACATCATTGTGTTTGGAAACTAACATTGTGAGCCTCCATTTGGGCTAGTTAAACATTCAAAATTCAAAAGAGTTACATCAGGAGATTTAAACCCTAACTGAAATAGTGGTATTCAAGCGATCTCGCCATTTTTAGCAACTAACTAGATCGCCCCAAGCTAGGTTAAAATCAACTTTTTAAAGCATTACCAAACTATTTTCTGCTTCTTCCTCTAGTTCATAACCATTAGCTAATTTTTCAATTGCTTGGTCAATCATTGCCAAACCTTGATCTACTCTTTCAACTAAACTTAGCTGTCCTCGGAGTTCGGCAGCACCAACGAAACCCTTAGCATACCAAGTCATGTGCTTACGGGCTTGACGTACACCGCGATCGCCTTTATATTCCCATAAAGCTTGTAAATGATCTCTTGCACATTCCAAACGCCCAGTTGGGGTTGGTGATGGTAATATCTCTCCTGTTTTCAGAAAATGATCGATTTCTCCCACCAAAAACGGATAACCCAAAGTTCCACGCGAACACATCACACCATCAGCGCCAGTTTGTTCTAAACATTTCACTGCCGCTTCAACAGAAAAAATATCTCCATTCCCAATCACTGGGATAGAAAGCACTTCTTTTACACGCGCAATCCATTCCCAACGGGCATTGCCATTGTACCCTTGGGCGCGAGTGCGTCCATGTACCGTAATCATTTTCGCCCCGGCATCTTCCATCCGCTTGGCAAAGTCGAGAATCGTAATTTCGTTGTCATTCCAGCCAATACGGGTTTTTACGGTGACAGGAACATCAACAGCTTTCACCACTTCCCGCACAATTGCTTCTGCTACTTCTGGTTGCCGCAATAATGAAGAACCGCCACCATTTTTAGTGATTTTATTAACCGGACAACCCATATTAATATCAACAGTATCAGCACCTTCGGCAACTGCCTTGATTGCTGCTTCTGCTAAGAAATCGGGACGGCAATCAAATAGTTGAATGCTAATTGGGCGTTCGTTGGGATCTACCTCCATGATTTTGGGTAACTGCTTGACATAATGCAATCCCGTAGCATTCACCATTTCGGTATACATCATCGAATCTGGGGCATAGCGACGCACAATCCGGCGAAACACCATATCTGTAACCCCAGATAGAGGCGACTGGAGAACCCGACTTTTTACCTCAAAGGAGCCAATCTTTAAGGGCTGGGAGAGTCTAGCTTGAAGAATGGGAGAAAGCGAAATCATAGAAAAAATTAAAAATTATGGGAATGGAAAATAGCAAAAATATTTAGGAGTATCTGCGATCGGTGCTAATTGTAGGTTACGTATCCTGACTTGGAGACTGTTTTTGCATTTCTTGCTGAATCTCTTCTAGACTCAAATCTAGCTCTTTCGCTATTTCTTCAAAACTCAGTCCCAATCTCAACAACAAAGGGATCATTCTAAACTTTTCTTCACGCGCTCCTTCTTGTTTGCCTTCTTGTTTACCTTCTTGATAAACTCGTGTTTGTTTCAAATCACTTAACCCAAACATATCTTCAATCTCCTCTCGACTCATTGTTGGAAACTTATAAACTAATATTGTCTCTATCAATTCTAGTAACTGCCGCCGTTGTGGTTCGATGTTGATTTCTTGCTGGGTTCTCTCTATTAACTGCCTAGCAGCTAGAATTGCTGTCTCCTCTTCATCAACAACTAATTTCATCGTAGCAATTCCAACTGGCAATGATGCAGTTTCACCTAATTCATTAAGATAAATACGACTAATGCGCCCACTTGTGAAAAATTCACTGTAATTCTTGATATTTGCTGTATCTAAACTCCGATTGGGATAGATAACTACTCCTCGCCAAGAATTTTTCGGTTTATTTTGGTGTAAGTATAAAAAAATTTCTGAAAATAGGCGTGAATAAATTTCTGTGTCAGCTTGGAACTGGACTTCAACGAAGTAAATCGGATTTTCTTCTCTTTGTGTTGGGAGAAAAACACCATCTATACGAAATGCCGTTTGCTTGATTTCAATTGAGGAGAATTGATAAGTCTCTACCGTTTGGGGTGGATTGCCAATTAATTCAAAAAAGATACTAGGAAGTTCTTGAAAAAGGCGATAAAAAATGCTATCAGTTTTCACACTTAATGCACTATGGTGATTTAATTCGTTAGATTTTACCGTGAAACACTACTGATAAAAATTAGTAAGCCGACTGCAAGAAGCAATCGGCATAACAAATTCACGATTATTTAGTTGCAATTTAGCCGTGAGTTGCACCTTGAGGAGGACGCGAGACAACTTTTTTAGCTAAACCCAAAGTCTGCAACACTAAGATGCTCCACCAAGTAACATCAATTTCCCACCAAGAAAACCCAGATTTTGCCATGTGGGGATAAGTATGATGGTTGTTGTGCCAGCCTTCTCCATAAGTGACGAGGGATACCCACCAAAGATTACGAGCGCCATCATTAGCATCAAAGGTGCGATAACCCCACAGGTGTGATGCTGAGTTTACAAACCAAGTTGAATGCCAAAGCAAGACACATCTGAGAAACACTCCATAGAATACAAAAGACCATCCTCCTAATGCATAAAGCAGCAAACCGAAGGGTATTTGCAATAGCAAGAAGTAACGATCTAGCCAACAATAAAAGGGTTGTTTGGCTAAGTCAGGGGCATATTTTTTATAAGTGTCATAGTCAAAAAATTCTGGACGTGGGTAGAAAATCCACAATATATGGCTCCACCAAAAGCCTCTTTGGGCAGAGTAGGGGTCTAAATTGATATCTTCTGTGTGGGCGTGATGTTGGCGGTGTCCACCTACCCAAAAAATTGGCCCGCCTTGTAAAGCCAGCGCTCCAATCAGGGCGATCGCATACTCTAACCACTTAGGAACTTGGAAACTTTTATGGCTCAGTAGTCGGTGATATCCCAGGCAAATACCAATACTCCCGAACAACCAGTGGAGAAACACTAGCAAACCTAATGCTGGCCAGGAGAAAAACCAAGGAGACAGAAGTGCTAAGGCATGAAATGTAGTAAAAAATACTACATTTGTCCAACTGAGTTGAGGTGAGTTGCCTCTCTCAGGAGCGAACGCCCCAAAATTTGCGGTCATAAAAATTCCTGTTGATGGATGATGCAGTGATTTACTTTTTATTGGGCATAATCCCACTAAGGATTTATCCAACCTCTCACTAGTTAGTTACAGTGAGCCAGCGCGGTCTTGGGGGTTTCCCCCATTAGCGACTGGCGAACCCGTAGGGTAGAGTAAAGCAAGTATCACTTACATTTGTTATGCTAGCAGAACTCTGATATCCCTGCAAGTGCCACTTGCATTTCTTTATGTCATCTCAACTTATTTCCACTCGTCAACGCCTGATTCAAGCTGCACTTGAGTTGTTTTCTGCTCAGGGAGTAAGCGCTACCACAACCCGCCAAATTGCTGAAAAAGCCGAAGTCAATGAAGTGACTCTATTTCGGAATTTTGGCAATAAGCATGGATTACTTTTAGCTGTACTGGAAGAATCCGCAGCCTTCAAGGATTTAGGTGAGTCGCTGGTGCGGCGGGCAACACCTCCTGGTAATGTCTACCAAGCTCTGAAAGATTATGCAAGTGATAGCTTACATGCATTAGAACGAGTACCAGAGTTTGTCCGATCTGTAGTAGGTGAAGCCGACCAATTCCCGGCAGAAAATCGCCGCGCACTAGGCAGGGGAGTCACAGAGGCAAACCGTTATGTAGCTCAGTATTTAGCTACTGTAATCCAGCAAGGACACCTAAATACTTATTTACCCGCAGAAAAATTAGCCAGTTTGCTGAATGGGATGATTTTGGGATATGCAGTAATTGAGTTCACCAGCGAATTTCACGAACTTTGGGAGGATCGGGATGATTTTCTGGAAAATTTGGTGGAGTTGTTTTTACATGGAGCCATGTCATCTTCAACAGAATCAGCAATAAACTCCTTACAAGGAGGATTCACCACCACAGAAGTAGCTGATTTACCAGCTAGTTTGGTTCACGAAATTTTACAACAAGCCAGGAAATTCGGAGTACGAGATTATGCCTTAGCTTACGTATTATTTGGGGCTGGGTTATCCGCTACAGAAATAACTAGCTTGGAGCGATCGCACCAAATTTACGATAGTCAAGGGCACTTCCTGCAAATCACAATCCCCGGATTTGTCCGTCAAGTACCCGTGAATCAGTGGATTTTGGGCAAACGCCACGGCTCTTTTACCAATAATCCTTTAATCAAATGGCTGAAAAGTCGTAAAGATAATCAAACAGCCATGTTTCTAAATGAAACAGGCACACCCATCTCAGAATCAGAGCTTGAGACACGTTGGCAAGTATGGAGTGAAAGGCTATTAACTCCCCAAGGACAAACGCCAGCGATCGCCCAGGCACAACAAACTTGGCGCGTAGAAATGTTAATGCGGGGGATTACCTTGGAAAACCTGATTATTTTAACAGGTTGCGATCGCGCCCAATTACAACCTTATGTCCGCCGAGCCAAAGAAAAAGCCGCCCTAGAGCAAGCTACCCGTTTGGATCATAAGCCAGGATAGGGAGTATCAGGTCGTGTTCTCTGACGCAGAGCCAGTGAGCGAATAATTCGTAATTCGTAATTCGTAATTCTTAATTAAGAATTAAGAATTTATTAGATGCAGTTAAACGATTAAGGTAAAACAATAGAGGTTTTTTTACCATTGTTTGCACCATTCAAGGTTGTAGCTGTACTCTCAGATGGGGATTGGGTGTTGCTCGAACGGCGTGATAATTTCTTGCGTGGCTTGCCTCCCGCCTGGATATATTGCAAACTGTCTTTGCCATAATCGGTTGCCACACTCATTAACATCTTTTCAGAGTAGCCGCGCAATTCTTCTTCAATTAGAGAGAGGCGACCTGCCATTTCATCTAGGGTAGAGAGTAAAGTGTTGTATGTAGATAGCTGGGTTTGCAAGTTTTGGATGCGGCTGTCGTAGTCTGTCAAATTTAATCCGTTGCCAAATTCTAGCGTCGGGCTAATCGATCGCATTCCTGCAATTCGACGGAGAGCGTTTTCGAGAGTGCGTGAACTGCGTTTTAGTCGTGCCATAAAATGCGCTCCTGAAGGAAGTTATAGGATTACTGCATGTACTCTAGCCAATGCAACAATAAACTTCTCTGAGAGATAATTCGGAAAAATTAAAGCAAACTAAGAGCGACCTAATTATTTTTAGTTGATTGTACTGAGGTATTTATTAAACTTGTCAAAAAAGTGACGCTGAATAAGCAACAGATACCTGAAAGTCGTTTTGAGGTACTTAAAAGTCGTTTCGAGGTACCTGAAAGTCGTTTCGAGGTACCTGAAAGTCGTTTCGAGGTACTTGAAAGTCGTTTCGAGGTACTTGAAAGTCGTTTCGAGGTACTTGAAAGTCGTTTCGAGGTACTTGAAAGTCGTTTCGAGGTACTTGAAAGTCGTTTTGAGGTACTTGAAAGTCGTGTTGAGGTATTAGATGATGAGTTTTCTTGCTTTAACCCGATTTACGGCGAAGGCGATCGCGCTCAAAAGTATCATTGATTGCATCTAGTTAGCTTCTTTATACGAGTTTACTTATTGCATATAAATTAGACATAATTCAGATAATAGTTAACTGGTTTTCTACTCAGAGCAAACTTTTTTTTGCAGAACAGACAGCAGAAGTTATCTCCGTCAGCACAGCCCTATGCGCCTTCCTAAAATTATTTTTACCGTTATACTAACAATCCTTACAATTGCTATTGTCATTACTTCGCATCAAATATTAACTTTACTCTTACCTTCACGCGTACTGGCTCAAACTTCAGAACAAGCCATCACGCCAGCAGCATTAATTGCGGATATAGATGCTCAAGATAACCAGGGCGACTATGCATCTGCCGAAAAAGATTTACAGAATGCATTAAAAAATTATTGCAAAGATAGCGGTTTATTTGAAAATACTATATTCCATAGTAATACATTTTCTCCAACTGATATTAGGCATATTAGCCAATACTGTTTAGGGGTTGAAAAGTCAGGTTCAGAAAATATAATTCTTTCTGAATCGTTGTCTTACCCAGAACCACCATATATACTACCGCTAGAAATGGCAGATGCCTTTAAAAAAAGTGGTGATATATATAGAGCTAAAGCAGATTATGATAAAGCTATCAATTTTTATCAGTTGTCTCTAGAAATATTTAGATATCAAGACTTTTATGACCATAATAAAGGGGAAGTTTGTAATCAAGACAACAAATTTAAAATATTTATAGAAAGTCTATATAGGCTAGGAATTGCGTCTTTTGAAATCTACAAAAACATTGAACTTACTGATGAAGGACAAGAACTGGTTCTTAATTTGGTAGAAGAAGCATTAACCACAACGTTACGCCGATTACCTGTATTTTCATATTCATCTATAGTTGCTCGTGGCGATTATACGAATTTATTTAAAGATACTACTGCTGTAGCAGGTAAATTAGGGTCTTCAGCAAATTCCATATATTTTGAGTGGGGCGCTAGTATTAGTTATGAACCTGACGAAAAATTAAGAGATTTCAAAGTAAGTTCAGCAGAAAAACATGCTTCGGAAAGAGCCAAAAACTCATCTGATATATCAATTTGTATTACGGAGAATTTGCCATCTGAGATAGAAAGTCATATTTCTGGAGTGCTACAACAAGTTCTAATTGAAAAGGGTAATTTTTCCAAAGCGGCAGTTATTGCTGATGCCGGACGTACTCTTGAAATTGATAAATATATTGCTCATAGTCTGGAACTGGCTCGGAGAGATAAAGAGATAAATTTAATTAAGGATCTTACTCTGAAAGTAACTCCCGAATCTATCAACCGTGTTGCCAATCAGGAGCAAGTTACGATTATTAGTTATTCAATCGTTTCAGATGAGAGTTTGTTGATCTGGACTTATCCACCGGGTGATAAATATCACTGGACGCAAGTCAATTGTAAGCAAGTCCTCAAGGAAATTCAACCAGAGAAAACCGCCTCTCAAACTGAAAACCAATGTGCTGCAAAGTTGAAAAAACTGATTCAACCAGAATCACGAGGATGGGGTCGAGGGCAAGTTGTTGCAAAAGTAGAGCCAATTCGGGGTGAAGAAGGAGACAATATTTTCTACTCTGCTGAAACTTTGAAAAAGCTACATGAGCTTCTAATTCAGCCAATTGCTGATTTCCTACCCAAAGATCCAAAGCAGCATATGATTTTCGTACCTTATGGGCCACTCTTCTTTGCGCCATTTCCTGCACTCCAAAACGAATCAGGGCAATATTTGATTGATGCTCACACAATTCGTGTAGCTCCGAATCTGCGAACTCTAGTACTGAATCACAACAACCGCCGACATAATCTTTTTGAGAACCGAAACGCCATCATTGTGGGAAATCCCAAGATGCCTGTGATCGCAACGAAGAAAGAGGAACTCATTCCCATACCGTGGGCAGGTTTAGAAGCCGTAGAAGTGGGGGAACTGCTTCGCAAAAATCAATTCAATGTAATACGATTAATGCAAGAGCAGGCGACTAAAACAGTAGTAGTGCAGGCAATGGATGATGCTTCAATCATTCATTTGGCAACACATGGGATTATCGACAGCGATGTATCGAACACTGAATCGGCTTTAGATGTGTCTGGACAACTTGCACTTGCACCTTCACAAAATAACAATGGTTGGTTAACAGGACTCGATTTGCTTAAAATGAAGTTAGACAAAGTAGATCTAGTTGTATTGAGTGCCTGTGATTCGGCTTCAGGAAAGTTGATTCCGGGGGGAGTTATTGGGTTGCCGTTTTCCCTCAGTCTGGCTGGAACTTCTAGTATCGTGGCATCAATTTGGTCTGTACCCGATACACGAGGAACAGTATTTTTGATGAAAGACTTTTACAGCCAAATTTTGTCGAGCGATCGCGTAGATGTTGCTCAGGCACTACGTCAGGCAATGCTAAATACTAGAAACTCGAAAGATGAGAAAGGCAACACACCATATTCCGATCCAAAATATTGGGCAGGGTTCACCTTAATTGGTTCAGCACGGTAATGTTGGTTGATTTCATTTAAGGTTCTCCTTCACCGTTTGAAGATCATGAAGATTGCTGCGAACTTTGATGGTGATGGGATGATCGTGACCAAGTTGCATTTCGAGAATGGCAATTGCCCGCTTATACAACTGTTCTGCTTCAGAGTAGCGCTCCTGTAAGAAGTAGAGTTTTGCCAGATTGTTGAGTGTGTACGCAACTTTAGAATGATTGTTGCCGAATAGGGTCTGTCGCATCTCCAATGCTTGCAGATACATGGATTCAGCTTCTTGCGATCGCCCTAGCAAATCATAGCAAGAAGCGAGGTTGCTCAAATTGAGGGCAACATCGGGATGGACTTCGCCCAAAAATCGCCGATGTAGTTTCAGCGCCTGAAACCACAGAGGTTCTGCATCTGTATAGCGTTCCTGTTCAAAGTACAATGCGGCAAGATTATTTAGCCCAGTTGCAACGCTAAGATGATCTTCTCCCAGTAAAGTTTTTGCTCGTTCCAGAGCTTCCATAAATAAGGATTCTGCTGCCTGATAGTTACCCTGCAACTGGTAACAGTCAGCCAAGTTATTGAGGCTAACTGTAATGTAGGGATGATCCGAATCAAGAGAACGCTTTCGGATATTCAGAGCTTGCAAGAATAGTGGTTCTGCTTCTGCATAGCGACTTTGACCGTTGTATACAGAAGCTAAATTGTTGAAGCTTTCAGCAACAATTGGGTGTTCAGAGCCAAATTGCTGCTGCCGGATACACAGTGCTTGGACGCAGAAAGTTTCTGCTTGCTCGTAATTCTGCTTGTAGACATAGAGAACTGCTAGATCATCTAGACTATCGGCAGTCCTTGGGTGATCGCTTTCTAGTAAAGCTTGCCGGATTGACAATGCCCGTTTTACCATAGATTCGGCTTCGTCGTACCGTCCTTGTTCGCGATAGTTAGCAGCCAGGCAACTTAGAGCGTGGGCAATTGTCAAATCCTCTGATTTAAATCTTGCCTCACTTTCTGCTAGAAACTGCTCATACCATTCTTGTGCTTGCTGATACCAGCCCTGACCTTCATAGTACTGCCCTAAACCGATAAACGGCAGCATGAACTGGTCGTTATCCAGATGACTCTTTAAAGTTAAGGCAGCTTCAGCAATGTGAGGCACTAATGACCTTATATGCAAAATCTGGCTACGAGTTGGTGATTCTGGAATAGTTTGGGCAATGCTTGCCATGACTTTACAAAACCTTCGCTTTAAATCGTCAGTTGCCTGGACAGCAGAGTATTTTTGCAGGAAAAACTCACGAATTAATTCATGCAGTTGATATACTCCTCGATTTTGCCGCCGGAGTAGGTACAAGTTTAGCAACCAATCATCCCGCAGGTATTCCAAGTCTTCTGCATCAGTCTCAGAAAGACATTGCTTTACCATCTCCCAAGGAATCGGAGCCAGGGCAAATAGGCTCAACAAATACCCCAGGCGTTTCGCTTCGTCGTGTAATGTCTCCCAACTCAACTCAAAAGCAGCCGCGACACCTGTGTGGGCAGTCATGTCGTCATCAGGTATTTTCAGTGAGCGCTCCTCCAACCGTTTTATTCGCAATCGCTGCTGCATCTCTGCTAGAGATAGTTCTGGTTTTCGGTCTAGATACCGTCCCACTAGTTCAATTCCTAAAGGTAAATATCCCAACCAAGCACAAAGTTTTTCGGCATCCTGCCATTCTTGTTGAAGACGGTTAGCACCGATCAGAGATTTAAGTAACTTCAAAGCAGAGCTATCAGATAACACGTCCAGTTCCACCTGCTCAATTGATCTCCCCAATCGCAAACGGCTGGTTAGCAGAATATGGAAGCGAGGATTCACAGGAGGAAGATAGGGCTTAATCGCTTTATAGTCAGTAACATCGTCGAAAATAATTAATGCATCTCCAGTGAGCCAGTTAGTCCAGCAAAAGCCAACCTGAGCTATTGGATCAAGTTCTTTAGGAGGGTTAAGGTTAAGGCGCGATCGCCCAAACTGTACAATTTGAGTGCCCACATCTCCCATTCTTGCCTGAAGCCAACAAATTCCCCCTGGATAACTCTGTTGGTACTTCAAAGCATATTGGAGTGTCAATTCTGTTTTGCCAACCCCTCCCATACCAACGATTGCAGTAATTGTACTTTGTTCATTAAATTTTAAAGTCTGGTGAAGTTGCGTTAATAAATCATTACGCCCTATAAATTCCACAACCCCACTGTGGGGTAAATTGTGAGGAACAATGTCAGAGATTGCAGTAAAGTTGGCAGACCCTTCAAGCAGAATATTATTTGGGGGATTTAACTTTGTCCGTTCCCATTCGGACGACTGTAGTCAAGTAGTGTAATTATGAGTATGAGTTCCCCCAATGTTTGTTGTACCTCTTTCAGTTTCAACTCTCGTCTGGTAGCCCATGCTGTTATCATAGTTATTTTGGGTCATGTTGCTGTTGTCAAGCAATTTTCCCGCATTAATCTCTTGTGCAAGTACTTGCACCTGGGAAGCAAACTGTGGATCGTCATCCATCGCATCTTGCAGATAGACTGCTAGACGGTCTAACTCCGACTTATTTCCTTGTTCAATCGCAGTTAATACTTTTTCTGCTTTTGGATTTCCTTGTAGCTTATTCCAAATTCTTTGACGCAACTGATCCATCTTGGCAAGAGCCGCTTCAGTAAATTTCTCAATTGTTTTTTCAAAAGCTTTGGTAAAAGCGAGAGTGGCGATCGCACTAGCAGTTAATGGTTCCATGTATTACCTCGTAAGCGTGGCATCCTATTTACTTATTACCATATATTTTCTGTTCTCAATTCCGCAGTACACGTAAGGGCTATTATGTCGATCTAGATGAAAATGATCGATAAAGGATACTTTCCCCGATCGCTCTCTAAAACAAGAAGGCGATCGCTAATTCAACTTATGCCTAACCGCGATCTCACTCCCTTGACTAAAAGAGCAATGCCTCCCCATACCAAGAAAGCGATCGCTCTCTCAAGTCGATTGATTTTATTTTGACCTGCGATCGCCGATGACAATCAAGAAAAGGGAATGAAAAGGATTTGACCTTCATATTCGCCAGGTTGACTGCAACGAACGAATAAATACAAGTTGTCAAGAAGTAAGAATACAAATGCTGTATTAAGGTGAAGGGGTAATAAACCGTAGATTGGGAATTTCTAGGAAGTCTTTGATGTTGTGAGTTACTAGCGGTAAGTCGTAGCGTAGAGCCGTTGCGGCAATCCAAGCATCTTGTGGAGATATTGGTCGTTTGGTTAGATCGCCTCTTGGCCCTGCTGTCGCAGGAAGGTGAAAAAATCCTCGATGGAGTCTTCTTCAGGACAAAAGTCAGCAGCGAGATGTTTGAAGTTATGAACGGTAATAGGGGTCTGGGTGGCGAGTAGCTGCTTGAGCGTGGTGTCTTGCCAAAACTGATTACTGAGATTTTTAAGATCGGTTTGAGAGTGTGAGGATGAATTGCTTTGGGTAAGGATTTGCAGCAGTTGTTGACGTTCTGTAGATGAGAGCAGTTGGATGGCAGCGATCGCAGCTTCGAGTTGTGGAGTCATAGTGTGGTTTTGTGGTTATCTGGTTCTATGCTATTTGAATTCAGGGGCGATCGAAGCGTGAAAGTATCCTCCGCCTCTTTTGCCCCATGCCCCATACCCAATTAATTCAACGGTTCCATAATGGCTCTTAAACCTTTACTAGAGAGTGTTTTAAGCATTTCTTTAGCGTTATATTCACTGCTAAATACTCCTGCTTGCATAACTCTTTGACCATCCCAAACTGTGGGAAACGCACCAGGAGCAAGCGATCGCACTAAATCTCGATCCCGATCGGTTGCTAGTGGCACTACTACGCGATAACGTATACCAAATTGTCTTGCAGAGTTACCACTATAGGGAATACTTGCAGAACTTGTTTGCAGATTGCGAGTATTAACAATGGGGATATTGGGATTGGGAAGTGGTAAAAGTTCTGAAGCACCAGGAGCAGCAGTTTCTAGTATTGGTAATGGCTGTTGTGTTTGATTCCTCATACTTGAAACTGGTGGCTGTGCAACTGAATTGGATGGGGACTCAGGGGCAGTAAACTCAATGGTATTAGGATCGATCCGCACGTAATTTAACTGTGGTGTATCAGGTGGCTGGGCGTTAATTGGTATTTGTCTACCTGACAAGCTGCTAGGAGTAGGAAATCCGGCGACGCTAGAAGTCGGTGGTTGTTTGGATATAGGCAAGGAAGGCGGTACATTATTGGCTGGCATTAATGGCAGCAGTTGACTGTTTAATTGCCCAGAAACAGGATTATTTGCTGAAATACTGTTGCTGGTTTGTTCATTAGTAGTTTCAGAGGTTTCGGGAGCCGAGAAGGTGATTTCTCCAGTTGGTGGTATTTGTCGTAATACGTTGTTGGGAACTGGTTGAGAATTTGGGGTTGCTAGTGCTGTTGTACCGTTAATATCTACCTTACCAATGATGCGATCGCTCACAAGGTTGTTACCAGCAGCAGAAATTACTTGTTTAGCAGCGCTGGCGTTAATGTCGTGGCGGCCATTATTTTGAAATGTATTACCCCCAGGTTCGGATGCACTACCCAAATCTGGCATTGCTTGAGCGATCGCGACTAAACCATCTTCTTTATTATCTTGAATAGAATTATTCCGCAAAATCGGGCGGGCATTTGCTTGTACGATAATTCCCGATCTATTGTTTTGAATTTGATTACCTATGACTATAGGAGCAGCATTTTGAGCAATATTAATCCCAAAACCTGTTTGCTGAAAGACATTTTCCTTCACTTGCGGACTAGAGTTACCAGCAATTGTGATGCCATTGGCTCCATTGCGATCGAAGTAATTCTTACTAATGGTAGGTGCGGCATTACCACTGACGGAAATTCCATCTTGAGTACTGCCAGTAAAAGTATTTTCTGCGACTACCGGATTGCTGGATTCAATCCATAAACCGTAACCACGAGGATTAGAGTTCGTCACTGTTACCCCTGTGAGCAAGGCTTGGTTTGCCCCGACAATTGTGACGTTTTGGCCGCCAAAGCTTCGACTCAGGTAATCACCGCCTCCCTGAATGATAATCTCCTTACCTTGATTGCTGGGGTTGCCTTGAATTGAAATACCCGGTTTCAATATTAAGGGAAATTCCTCTCCTGTCTCGGCGCTATAAGTGCCAGTAGAGAGCATAATTACAGTATTGGCGTTAGCTAATCGCAATGCATGGGTAATAGTTTTTACAGGAGCGGATTCGCTGCCATTGCTTGCCTTGTCATCTCCAACACCAGGATTGACAAATAGCACATTAGCCTGAGAAGGCGTTTTCTGATTCAGAGGTGCTGAATTTGGTGTCGATGGAATCTGAGCGATGCCTTCTCTACGAGAGGCTTTGCCAACGGCGAGCTGCGCTAACGCACTATCCTGGCTGATACCCAGAAACGCTATACTTGCCGCCCCCATCCCGACAATAAAAGATAATACTGAAAAACTAAAAAATAAAAGCCTTGCTGATTTCAGAAACTTCAGTTTTGCAAACAAAACATCTACTCTACGGTACTCAGTAAACATACGAGGAAGAATCATATTTAACACCACTCCTTATAAGTAATCATAAATTCTTATACTCCCTAGAGAGTATTATGTCGATAATATTACTCATATATTGACCGAGTGGCGATATTTAATACATAGTAATAAATGATATTAGACATCTCCAGAAATTAATTGTGCATTGCCCAAAATAATTTGTGGGCAAAATTCATGAATTGTGCCTATATCATTTATCTATATAGATATAAAAGTGAAATTAAATATGTGTTATCCAAAATCCTTGTAGAGACGTAACATCATGTTACCCACCCCACAAGAATTAATTGGATATTTTTTTATTTGGAAGTCCTTAAGAAGCTACGGTCTACACACATCTCTAAAAATCTTACTCACCCAATATTTCTGTTCAAGTGAAAGTCCTACACTGAGCAAATATCCCGCCCGGAACTTTAGTTCCGGGCTGATAGCTAAAGTCCTCTAAAAGAGGACTTTGGTTATGAGACTCGGAATTTATTCGGAGGCGGGATAGATACACCGTTATGAGACTCGGAATTTATTCGGAGGCGGGATAGATACACCGTTATAAGACTTGGAATTTATTCGGAGGCGGGATAGATACACTGCACCGACACTTGTGTGTACACCGTAGCCTTAAAAAGAGGGGAAAAGAAACTCTAAAAGCCCCCCAATTTATCGGGGGGTTGGGGGGATCTCCAAGACTCAGGTGCTTTAAAAAAGGTTTGAAAACACGCCCTAATCTCTACATAGTTTCCACTAATATAAAACTCTTATTTTATTTTTGAACAAAACTCAGTATACCTTTATTCCTTATTCCCAGTCCCCAGTCCCTTACTTCTACGAGTGATTCACCGAATCAAATCGGATTGCTACATATCTATTGTAGATTTTCTGGTGTATTCCCTTTTGCTAGTCTTTTGTAAGCTCGTTGTCTATCGTAAAACACTTGACTAAGCTCAGTGCGAAACTGTAGCCTCAAACTACCCTTATCACTGTCTATAGGAACATGGGATAATTTACCGTAACCCTCACTACTACGTTATTTTGCGTAGATTCCGCAAAAATTAGTAAAAAAAAGCAATCTTATTTAACTTATGGTTACTAGGACTTATGATAATTCACACTTCGATGAAAGCACTAATGGGGTTGTTGTGATGGTCGAGCCATACAGCCAAAAAGAGCAAACACAGCAAGTTGTTTACCGCATTTTAGATGCCAATTTAGACCGCGCTCGTGAGGGTTTGCGAATTATCGAGGAATGGTGCCGATTTGGTTTGAACAATGCCCAGTTAGCTCTTGAATGCAAACGGCTGCGACAAGAGGTAGCCAAGTGGCATACCCCAGAATTACGAGCGGCGCGAGATACACCAGGCGATCCTGGAACGGAGTTAACTCATCCTCAAGAAGAACAACGAGCTAGTATAAAATCGGTCTTGCAAGCTAACTTTTGTCGGATAGAAGAAGCATTACGGGTGTTGGAAGAATACAGCAAGCTTTACCAACCAAGTATGGCTAAAGCTTGTAAGCAGATGCGCTATCAGGTTTATACCCTAGAAAGTAGCTTAATGGGTCATCAGCGCCATCAATTGTTGTGGCGATCGCGTTTGTATCTTGTGACTTCCCCTAGTGAAAATTTATTGAATAACGTCGAAGCTGCACTCAAAGGCGGATTAACGCTTTTACAATACCGCGACAAAACTGCCGATGATTCTTTGCGTCTGGAACAAGCGAGAAAATTACGGCAGTTGTGCCATATCTACGGTGCTTTGTTTATTGTTAACGATCGCGTGGATGTAGCTTTAGCTGTCGATGCCGATGGCGTGCATCTGGGACAACAAGATATGCCTATTGCTGTTGCTCGACAATTACTGGGTTCGCAACGTCTGATCGGTCTTTCTACCACAAATAAAGAAGAAATGCAAGCAGCAATTGCTGAAAGTGTAGACTATATTGGCGTCGGGCCAGTTTATGAAACTCCCACGAAAGTAGGTAAAGCAGCAACAGGGCTAGAATATGTCAGCTATGCAGCCAAAAATTGCTCAATTCCCTGGTTTGCGATTGGGGGAATAGATGCCAATAATATCAATGATGCGATCGATGCTGGAGCCGAACGTGTAGCAGTGGTGCGATCGCTCATGCAAGCCGAACAGCCTACCCTAGTAACGCAATATTTGCTTTCTCAACTCAATCGCATTAAACCAGAAATTTAAAGAGTCATTTGTCATTTGTCATTTGTCATTTGTCATTTGTCATTTGTCATTTGTCCAAAGTAAGTAACCAATACCAAATACCCCATTCCCCATTCCCCATTCCCCATTCCCTACATTTATGTCTAATGAGATTACGATTCAGGTAAATGGGGAAACCCATAGCTGTTCGTTTGAAACTTTTTTACCCGACTTACTCCAACAGTTGGGTTTTAACCCCCGCTTGGTGGCTGTGGAGTATAACGGCGAAATTTTACACCGACAATTTTGGCCGCAAACAAAAGTGCAACCAGGCGATCGCTTAGAAGTGGTAACTATTGTTGGTGGTGGTTAGTTAATTTGAGCCAGCAAGCCCAAATCTTTAAGGCTACGTCGTGTAATCTCGATGCGGGCGGGTGCATCTTCCGATTTTTGCATATCAAGGGTTGTGGCGAAAAAGTAGACGTTTTTGTTTTGCTCTAAATAACCCACAAACCAACCAACATTTGGTTTAGTACTCGTTAACCATCCTGTCTTTCCTCGGAGCGTGTAGTCTGGAGTTTGTTCGCGTACCATGATGTCTTTGACAAGATTCATTGTTCGTTGCGAGAAAGGCAAATCGCTTTGATATAACCGTTGCAAAAACTTAATTTGCTCTTTGGGTGTAATTTGTAATAACTGCGGTTGTAACCAAAAACGATCGATGTCTGCGACAGTGCCAATCTGACGGTTCCCGTAGCCTACTTTGTTAATAAATTGCTGCATCCGTTCATATCCAGCCCTACGTGCCAGCACTTGATAGAACCAAACAGTTGAATCTTTAAAGGCTTGACGCAAATTTGTATCATGATTCCAAGCATCAAAATCTCGGTGAATTCCATCCCAAGTTAGAACCGCCACATCATCAGGAACTACACCTGTTTCTAATGCCACTAACGCGTTAAAAATTTTGAATGTTGAAGCTGGAGTGATGGCAGTTGCATTACGTTGAGGATTGTGTTCGTAGGTGCGGTTGTTTTTTGAGTCGTAAATCAAGATTGAGCCTTCACGCCCGAATTCTTGAAAGTGTCGCCCCAAATTTGGCGCTTTAATAGCGGGACGTTCAGATGAAGTTGAAGCAGGTTGAGCCACAACATACATTGCCCCAAAGGTAATCACACTCAATACAGCAAGGCATCCAATGACTGTAAATATAACAGCTTGCGTTCGGTGCTTTGGGTAACGCCGAAGGAATTGCTCTATGTTAAACCAGATATTTTTCATTGCACATTTGATCGCATCACAAGCGAGATTTTACACTGTAATCTTGCTCTTTTGTGAGGCAATTGGTTAAAGGTTATGCAAAAATATGACTTTTAGTAAATTGCCCTTTTTGGTATTTTTTGAATTCGATCATTCAATCCTGTTTAGTTAATAAAATCATTTTACAAAATTGCGTTTCATCCCTCTGATTTATAAAGCGAACGATGAAGAGTTCTCCGCTTGGCTAATTCTTTACCTTTACGACCGAGTTTCTCGCGTAGTTGCTGGTCTTTGCATAACCGATTGAAAGCTTGAAAAACTTCATAGCCAGAATTGGGATTAACCAGTATCCCATTTTCTTCATGCTGAACTGTGTCTAGAACACCGCCTAAACGAGGGGCAATTATCGGCTTACCGAAGTAACTTGCTTCTAAATAAGCCATACCAAAACCTTCCATATTATTAGGTTTAGTATCCGATAAAGTCAGCATGGCAAATATGTCGCAAGCTGCATAATAACCTACTAATTCTCGCTCTGGCACATATCCAGCAAAGTGTACGCGCTTATCTACTCGCAAACGATGCGCCAGAGATTTCAGTTCCGACTCACTTGGCCCTTGCCCGCAGAGTATATAGTGGACATCAACCCCAAAAGTTAGCAATATTGGGATGTTATCAATTACTCGGTCGAAACCTTTATGTTTTACTAGTCTGCCGATAGAGAGAATCACTATTGCTGAATCAGGAATGTTGTATGCCTGACGCACGCTAACCCGTAAATCATCAAGGCTACTGGGACTGGCTACATTATTACCAAATTTTTCTGGTCTGATTACGGGGTTAATGACATGGGTAAGAGTATCTAATCGGAAAGCAGTTCTGAGGTAGTCTCTTGTATAAGAACTGTTACAAATAATGCCTTCGGCTCTATGAAGTGTTAATTTAAATAGCGATCGCAGCACGGGATTGTGTAAAGTGCAGAGAAGATCGTTGCCGTGCAGATAGATAAAAAAGCGAATAGGTAACAAATAACTCAATAGCAACAGTGAAGGAAAATCATAGCCGTGGCCCCACTCTATATAACGATAGTGATAGCGAAAATAGAGTTTAATTGCTAGGACAAATGAGCAGACGATATTGACCAAAGGTTTGAGGATATTTCCCACATAGCCACTACGCCAATATTTAGGATAATACCAGCGATACACAGGAAACTGTTGACTCTTATCAAATACTCGATCTCCTGAGCAACTAGCTGCCAGTACAATTATTCGTTCTGGATCTTGCAGACAACGATTGTAGATATATTCCCCAATTACAGCTTCTTTCGGTAGAAAGATCCGGGATATGACTAGGATATCTGGGTATGCAGCTTTGTCTCTGATTTCGGCTGTTAGTTGAGAAATATGTTCCATAATAAAGTTGATGACTATATTTCAAATAGTTTTTAATATTTACAATTAGAATTACTCTCAAAGCCATCATTATTATTTTATTTCTTTTAAAACGAATTTGGTAGACAAATTTGAAGCCTATTTGAGAAGATTAGCCAGAAAGATTGTTTTTTTATTGTGTTAATTTTATTTTTGTTGCAAATTTCTCATTCTTTGAAAGTTTCTGTGCATAATGAACAAAAAATCAAAGCTAATACTTGTAGCTAAAATGCTCAGTAAACATCGACTGCGAAAATTCCGAAATTTAGCTACGTTCAATAAAATATCCCAAACACTTAAACTCCTGTGCCAAAATGCCAAAATTTTTATAGTTACTTAGTCGTAACATTATGTCTATTGTGAAAAAATATAAGGATTACAGACATTTACTAGCTTTCTACGTACACGTAAATTATCAGCGTTCAAATGTATGAATGAATGCTGTTAGTGGTAGCTAGGCGTTTTGCCCGTGCTAAATATTGAATAATAAAATTGAAAAGAAACATGTCTTCAGGTACGGTTCCCCAGTCGAGAAATCCCCCCTGCGATCGCTACTTACCCAAGATAAGACGCGGTAAATTGAATATGTAGCCTCTAAAAGCTAATACTATGTGAATGCTACAAACTTGCTTGTTACGGGCTAGCGTTAGCAACATCCTGCAACACTGCTCCCACAATCGGGAGAAATCATAAATAATAACTTCGTTTTTCAAGCGATTGTCTTATGCGTAAAAAACTACAACAAACTATCAAACCGTTGTTAAAAACCTTCTTAGCCCTAAGCCTGGTGTTAGCTTTGGCTCTGAGTCATGCTGATGGAGCATTAGCAGCCCGCAGTGGAGGTCGCATCGGTGGTGGCTCCTTTAGAGCGCCTTCTAGCCGCACCTATACACCGCGCACTTATGCACCTCCTGGCGGAGGCGGATACTATCCCGGTGGTTATGGTGGTGGCTTTGGTGGTGGCTTTGGCTTTCCCTTCCTACTTCCCTTCTGGGGTATTGGCGGAGGATTTGGTGGTCTATTTAGCATCTTAATCTTCTTTGCGATCGCTAATTTCTTACTGCAAACTTTCCGCCGCGTCTCTAGCGGTGAAACAGCAGAAGCAGATTACAGCAGTAACTCTCCTGTTTCTGTAACTCGTTTGCAAGTAGGTTTGTTAGCTCAAGCCCGTGAATTGCAAAATGAACTCAACCAGATTGCTGAAACTGCTGATACTAACACCCCAGAAGGCAGAGCAGAAATTCTCCAAGAAGCTAGTCTAGCTTTACTCCGCCATCCAGAATACTTTGTTTATGCAGGCGGTGGCACTCAACAAGCCAGTTTAAATTCAGCTGAAGGTCAGTTTAATCGGCTGTCACTGGCAGAACGCAGCAAGTTTAGCGAAGAAACTCTTTCTAACGTCAACAACCAGCTAAGAGCAGCCCTTGCCAAGGATGCTTTACCTCCGGCTGGCGAACTCGACAACCCCACTCGCCTATTTACCGAAGGCCCTGGCGAATACATTGTTGTCACCTTGCTGGCGGCGACACTAGGTAAGTTTGAAATCCCCACAGCTATTAATAGTGCTGATGATTTGCGTCAAGCTTTGCGGCAAATTGGTAGTATTCCTAGCGACAAGCTTCTAGCAATTGAAGTTCTTTGGACTCCTCAAGCTGAAAATGATACCCTCACATCTGATGATGTCTTAGCAAATTATCCTGATTTGAGACTTGTTTAATCTCTGAAAAATTTGGCATCTTAGTGCAACAAATAAGTTCCCCTTAAGAACTATAACTAGAAAACCGCTTGTCAATGACAAGCGGTTTTTTGTAGAGTTTATATCATTTCCAGATAATTAGTTATAATTCCCACAGCCATTTCACCCTCAATACATACTTTTCGCATAAACCCAACAATCTCTCTTTTGGACTGGGGAAAGGTAAATTCAAACCCTTAACTTTTCCCCCAAAACCCGAAAAATATTGATTTCACCCCACCTTGCCCTAAGAGTTTGCAAAGAGGGGATTAAGAAGAGCCAGTACGGTCTTCTGCCAAGTGGAGCATCTAGCGTGTGGGGTTCTGAGAGGTGAATAAGTAATTAAGCGGACATCATAGATATATTTAAGTATGATTTTACAAACATTTTGGTAGTATTATCAAAATGAATTATACGCAAAGTGTTATCTTATGCCTAGTGTTGAAGCCGACGAAAACCGAGAGCATCGCATTAAAACGGAGATCGTTGTAGATGCCGAAGACAAAGAAGACCGAGCTATGGGTTGGTACTACTACCTCGAAGAGACTCTGAATTTTCCCTTTTTGGCTACATGGTCGAAGAAGGGACGCAAATCAGGTGCTGTCGAGGAGAAACAAGTGGAAGTATTGGGAATGGCCCCAGATGACGAGTGCTTAAAAGATATGTTTGTCGAAGTGGCTTATCTTAATGGTAAGGATGAAGATGTATATTCTGCAAAATTATCTGAAATAGCAGCCATTGATGCTGACAGTGAAACTCAAGAAGCGATCGCAGACTGGCTCTATTGGATTGCTAGAGGTTATAAATTTTAAACTTTAGGATAAATACCGAATGACGCGGCAAGGATTGCCAGCAGCGACAACATTCTCAGGTATATCTTTGACAACTACACTACCAGCACCAATGGTTGTGTTATCACCAATAGTTACGCCTGGACAAATAATTGCATTGCCACCAATCCAGACATTATTACCAATGTTAATTGGGGCAGCTAATTCTCTACCAGAAAGACGAATTTCTGACTCTGTCGGATGATAAGCAGTATAAATTTGCACATAAGGAGCGCACAAAACATTTTCACCAATGTGAACTGTATTACAGTCTAAAATTACACAGCCATAGTTCATATAGAATTTGTCACCAGCAAAAATATTACTGCCATAGTCACAGTGAAAGGGTGGGACTATTAATGCTTTGTCACCGATTTTTCCAAATAATTCTTGTAAAATTCCCTGCCGTTGCTCTTGCTGTTCTTCGGTGGTAGAATTGTACCTTCGCAATAAACGACTAGCTCGCTTCATATCGGCAGCCAATTCTGGATCTTCGGCCAGGTATAATTCGCCTGCGAGCATTTTCTGTTTTTCGGTTTTTTCCATGATAGAACTATGGGGCTTCTCGGTTGTGTATGATAACCTTAGTAGCCGCTAGAGTATCATATTCCATCCTTAACTAAATATGGCATAAGTAGCTTTTCCCTGCCGTTTAGCTTGGTACATTGCAATATCAGCATCCCGCAGTAGAGTTGCAGGCTCCTCATAATTACTAAAATTCCAAGTAATACCAATGCTAGCTGTAGCAGATAATTGATATCCATTCAGGTTAACTGGCAATCTTAAGGAGTCTTGAATACGTTTGGCAACATTGGTAGCATCGGTAATGTCTTTAATATCCTCCAAAAGAACAGTAAACTCATCACCACCAAATCGTGCTACAGTATCGCCACTACGTAAGCATGACTCTAAACGTCTAGCGATCGCTACTAAAAAATCATCCCCTATTCCATGCCCAAAGCGATCGTTAATTTCTTTAAAGCCATCTAAATCTAAAAATAAAACTGCAAAATAATAGTCGCTTCTGCGTTTGCTACGTTCAATAGTTTGTTTGAGCCGATCTAAAAATAAAACACGATTCGGTAATTCTGTTAGCCCATCATAAAATGCATTGCGGATAAGTTGCGCCTCTGTCTGCTTACGTTTAGTAATGTCTTGAAAAACTAAAACTGCGCCAGTAATATTGCCATCTCGATCGCGGATAGGTGCAACATTATCCCCAATCGCTATTTCTTTCCCATCTTTGGTAATCAATGTACAGTTTTCTGGTAAATTAAAAATTTTACCTGCTTCGATTGCATAAGTGGCCAAATTTTCAATTTTTTCTCCTACATCTTTATTAACTAAGTTAACGACTTCTATTAAATCTTTCCCCAACGCTTCACTTTGCTTCCAACCAGTGATTAGTTCTGCTATGGGATTCATCATTTCAATACAACCATTTGCATAGGTAACAATCACAGCACAACCCATACTATTAATAATTGTCATCAACCTCTGTTTTTCTTGGTCTAATATTTTTTTGGTCTGATGTTTGTACAGTGTCATTTCAATCACAAAATGTAAATCACTTTCAAGAAATGGTTTGGCTATGTAACTAAAAGGCTCACTTAGTTGATTTTTATGTAATGTTTGATATTTCGAACACTTTGTTAGATATATTACAGGCACATGAAAGTGATTCTGGATAATATCCGCTACGTGGAGATTATCTATTTCTCCAGCTAGACAGATATCAATTAATACTAAATGTGGATGAGTTTCTGCTACCTTTTTTATTACCTCTTCACCATATTCAGTTATTTCTGATACTGAATAACCTAATTTTTGTAAACTTTTTCTAATATTTGAGGCTAGATTTTTTTCATCCTCAACAACTAGGATTTTGCGGGCGAACATGTTACAATAACCTGTTTGCTAAGGTTCAAATTCTTGTTGTCAGTGTCAACTCAAGTCAAAAGTGCTTATCTTATCATAAACAATCTCTAACTATCCTGTATTCTTACTTGATATTAATACTGACTAATGAGTAAATAGCATCATATTATTAATCTCCAGAAATTTATCTGATTATCAAAGCTAATTTTGATTATGTTGTGTAGCTAATATGATGCTACTAACATCAAATTTAAATGAGAATGCAATTATCAAGCACTCAAAAACTGATTTTAAAATGTATACAATAATTTTTATTGGTAAAGTATAAATACTAAGTATAATCTCTATATACAAATTAATCAAAAAAAAATCATAAAATCACAGTAGATTACTTTAATATAATTAAAAAAATCTCTAGTGTCTTGGATGTAATATATTAATCTCCATTCACTTATTAATAATTAATATTAACCTCTAATTAAAAAGTTTAACGCTGCTTTATCTGCAAATATATTTTATTTCATATGAAAAATATTCATTCAACAACCATAATTAAAAAACATCAGGATTATTGTAATAGCATGGTAAGCCTAAATATGTGCAATATAAAATTAGTTATGTTTCTCAAATATCAATAGCTGAGATATTTTTAATGCACTATTTTAGCCTTGCCACGCCACTAAGCGTATTTTAAAAATAAAATACTAGCCCTATAGCTTCTGGTTAATACTCGATCACAATTCCTCTCCTCTGAAAATATATAAGTTAAATGTTCATCAGCCGCTCGCAGTATTTTTTAGTTTTTTGGTAATCAATAGGTACTGATGCCAATGGCAGGAAAGATTTTCATTGTGAGACACTTCCAAGCTCCACGTAAACCTCCTGTTCTTTACTATCTGATAGATATTGAAAAAAACACATTTTGTGAATTAAAAGTTGGACTTGATTTTAGTCAGTTCAATGCTAATTTTGCCACCAAAGTCTGGAATAGGTGCGGCAGGTTTGCTGAGAGTGATTTGGACTTTTGTTACACGATCGCATTCTTGGAGGATAGAATCTGCGATCGTTGTTACCAATTTCTCCACCAAAACAAATTTAGACGTTTTGATCAGATGTTGTGTCAAGCTAATGACGCTGCGATAATCTAAAGTGTCTTCAATCGCGTCAGTCTTGGCCGCTGTGGAGATATCCAACCATAACCTCACATCCACCTCAAACCATTGTCCTAGCACCTGTTCTTCTGGTAGATACCCAGTGTAGCCATAGCCGCGAATTCCCGTTAAATGAATGCAGTCCATAAAAGTTTGAGAGCAAATTGTGCATTTTGTAGAAAGTTCAGCAAGTTTACTTGGAGATTTTCTTTCCCAGAAACTCGCGTGGCGGTGATGGAACTCAACACCGCATTGATGGATTTTAAATTGAATTTCCCTGGACAAAATCTAAAATTTAAGATTGTTTTATAGCTATGTTTGATTTAATGCCGATCGCTTATAGGAATGTTAATCAACTTTGGGCTTATATTTTAACAGAGACTTTAAAGCGGTTGGGATTGACTTGTGCTATTATTTGCCCTGGATCCCGCTCTACACCCTTAGCGATCGCCTTTGCTCAACAAGCACCTGAGATTGAAGCAATTTCCATTCTTGATGAACGTTCCGCCGCCTTTTTCGCTTTGGGACAAGCTCAAGCAACCGATCGCCCAGTGGTACTAGTTTGCACCTCTGGTACAGCAGGGGCAAATTTTTATTCAGCAGTAATAGAAGCATCATATAGCCGCGTACCACTGTTGATATTAACTACCGATAGGCCCCCAGAATTACGAGATTGTCACTCTGGGCAAACTGTAGATCAGTTGAGATTATATGGAAACTACCCAAATTGGCAAACGGAGTTAGCCTTACCCTGTACCGATCTGGGAATGCTAGCTTATCTGCGACAAACGGTAATTCATAGCTGGGAAAGGGCGCAAACTCCTACAAAGGGGCCAGTACATTTGAATATTCCCTTTCGCGATCCCTTAGCGCCTGTTCCTGATGGAACTGACTTGAGTTATTTGCGATCGCACTTGGAATCAGAAGACTTTTTCGCAGGAATAGCAAACCCATGCCCTATGCCCACTTGCCCTGAGCGAAGCCGAAGGGATGCCCCATGCCCCATGCCCAAAGAATGGAAAGAATGCGATCGCGGTATCATCATCGCAGGTGTTGCCCAACCACAGCAACCAGAGGAATATTCTAGAGCGATCGCGCAACTTTCCCAAACTCTCAAATGGCCCGTGCTAGCTGAGGGACTCTCCCCAGTCAGAAATTATGCCGAACTCAACCCTTATTTGATTTCCACTTATGACCTGATTTTGCGAAATCAGCAACTAGCAAAGCAGCTAGCGCCGGAAATGGTGATTCAGGTAGGTGAAATGCCTACGAGTAAAGAACTACGTAACTGGATAGATGCAACTCAACCGCGACGCTGGGTAATTGACCCTAGCGACCAAAACCTCGACCCTTTGCACGGGAGAACAACGCATTTACGAATATCTGTAGAAGGAATAAAAGTAGAGGAGAGAAATTTATCTCTATCCTCAGATTATGTGCAGAAATGGTGTAATGCAGAAGCGAAGGTTAGGTTAGTGGTTGACCAGACGATGGGGAAAATAGATGAAATCATTGAGAGTAAAGCAGCTTGGTTAATTTCTCAGATTTTACCGCCAGAAACGCCTCTATTTATTGCCAATAGTATGCCTGTGCGGGATGTGGAATATTTCTGGAAACCAAATAATTTAGGAGTGCGATCGTACTTTAACCGGGGTGCAAATGGCATTGATGGTACATTATCCACAGCTTTAGGAATTGCCCATCGCCAGCAAAGTAGTGTGATGTTAACGGGAGATTTAGCGCTGTTGCATGATACCAATGGTTTTTTAATCCGCAATAAGTTTATCGGACATCTCACGATTGTGTTAATCAACAACAATGGCGGTGGTATTTTTGAAATGTTACCCATTGCCAAATTTGACCCACCATTTGAAGAGTTTTTTGGCACTCCCCAGGATATTGATTTTGCTCAGTTGTGCGCTACTTATAATGTGCAACATGAATTTATTACTTCTTGGCAGCAGTTGCAGCAAAAATTCAACCCGCTCCCAACTAAGGGAATTCGGGTTTTGGAGTTGCAGACAAATCGCAAAGCAGATGCTAAGTGGCGACAAGATAATTTGAGGAGATTTGCCGCAGATATTGCAATTTAACTATCTCAATAATTAAAAGTCCTTTGCCACAAGTTTTACAAGCGCTGACGAAGTAGTGACAAACTCTTGATGTTTAGTAAATTTATATATTCTCTCGATATAGAGAAAAATTCTGTACTTCTCTCAAAACTAATAATTCCTTTTCTTCAATTAAGTGACCATCGCATATTATTGGTATCTGCTCTAAATTAGCTTGAAATGCAATTAAATATTCGTCACGATTAACTTCAATAATAACCTCTTTCTCTTCATTTTCTATATTTATAGTTATAACAGTAACTTTTGCTTTTTCATTTCCACCAAACCATTCAAGCTTAATTACTAAACCTTTAATTTTTGAGTGTAATAGTTCTGAACTAGAAGATGAAGGAAATGCTAGAGTATTTATCATTACTAACTCTTTCGTATCTATTTGGATAATACTTTTTCGGTTTCTGCCCAAAGTATTTTTGCGAGATTTTAGTTTATTCTTAACTTCCGTAATAACAGACAAAACTTGTTTGTTTATTTTTATTTCTAAAGGAATATTAGATGGATGATCTAGTGTTTTTGAGCAAGTTAAATTAAAACTCAAGTTTGGATCATTATCATTATTTATCATGTGTGATAATGCATCACATAGATTAGCACTTACTCCTTCTTCTATGGCTTCATTTAAAACACTTTCTCTCTCAGAAAGTTTTTGCTCGTCAGCTAAACTAATAATATTTAAAGCTTGAAATAGTGTTCTAGTAACCTTTCTTTCAAAGCAATCTTCAGATTGATAATTGTCAATTTTTAATGGAGAAATAATGGTTAAAATATAGCTGCCTTCTTTGGTATGTCCTAAACGTAATTTTTGCATATAGTCAGTTACTTCACTAAATGAACCTCCTTTAAAGTAAGGTTTAGGTTGTACAGCAGATGAAGCAGCAGACCACATTAGCTTTTTAGCTGATTTAAATAATTGAACTCCTTGAGAGATAGGAATGCTTCCATTTATAATTTCTGAATGATTCACTGAAATTTGTACAATTTCTGCTAGTGGAGTCTTAAGATTAGTTATTATTTCTAATTGAGAACGATTTTCTACAATTTCAAGATTTTGTAAAACTTCGCTCATCCGAGCAGAAAAATCTCGAAATTCAGGATTCATAGGTAATAGTATTTCAACATTGTCTCCCTGAGCTAATTCTAATGTCCAAACAGATGCAATATCGTTTATTTGCCTTTGTTGCTTCCAACCTTGAGTTTCTAAATAGCTAGCAACTTCTAGTGGACTTATGGATTTAATAACGTCAATATCTCGCATAGTCGTTTTCATGGATTACCTCCATTTGAGATTATATCCATCAACTTTTGTAGAGTTTCTACATTAAATATTTTATCTTTTGATAAACGCACTGACTTAGTTTCTTGACCAATAGGTAATTCCTTTTCACCTCGTAGTGATGTCCAGTAAGCACAATGTTTAATAACTAATTGTTCTTCGCACTGATACAACCAACTATTTAGATCGTCAGCCAAGACGACAACAACTAAAATGCGTGGAACATAAACATTAGTATATCTTAAATCGTCATAGTTTTTTTTCTTTAAAGGATAACTCATACTCGTAGCACCAACTACATTCCTCTTAAAAGGGGCTTTTAGCTGTAATTATAAATGGGGGGAGCGAATAGTTCCAATAGCTCCTTTGGCTGCAATACCTAAGTCAATGCTGTCATCATCTACCTCTTGTTTATAAATGGTATAACCTGCTACTGCTGCAACAGCACGAATATAAGCGTTACTAAATTGCTCTTGACGCTGAGTAATATGCATTGACATTCAACTAAATAATCAAGATTTCGGGCTGTTCAAAAGATAATAGCTCAGTTCTGTTTTCATGAAGATTAGCCTTAATGTAACTTTCTGCACAGTTGCTTATTTTATGCCTAATGATGATTGTGGCCGAGTATCAACAGCCAAAATCATCTGTTTTATATAGTCGCAGGATGAGCGATCGCACTCTTCCTTCCACCGCTTTCTGATATACCCGCGTGTCTTCCGGCCTCTGATTTGTAGCTATGAGAATTTTACCGGGTGCGATCGCTCTTCTCCTCTGCACCTCTGGGTGAAACTTACCCGCTTACTTCACCTTGTAACCATCCTTCCAAATCAGCAAGAGTAGAGAAATCCAACAAAGCATCACCTAAAGCTTCCAACTGTTCGACCGATAACCCTTGAATCTGGCGCTGAAGCGACTCAGGAAACTCACCCACCCGTCGGTTTAATAGTCTTAAGATGAGCGATCGCGCTTCTTCCTCTCGTCCTTCTTCCTTCGCTTCCCGAATCGCCCGTGGTTCTTCCAAATTCAGTCCCAACATCGTTGCAATCTCCTCTCGACTAAGCTTAGAAAACTTGTAGACAATAATCGTCGTCACTAAATCAATTATCGCTTGCTCCGATTGTTGCCGTGCTCGCTCCAGCAAAAACCGCGCCCCTTCAACTGCTTCTGTTTCAGAAGTAACATTTGTTAGCAACATCAAACCCAATCCCAAAGGTTGTTGTCGCAAATCCCCCAACTCATCCAGATAAACCCGTCTGACTTGACCACTTTCTAACAAAGCGCGGTGAATCGAAGAGGAAGAAGGTTCCAGACTGCGGGAAGCAAAAATTATGACCCCAAACCAGTCATCGTAACGAATAGAGTTGCGGTAGAGAAACAAAAACAATTCGCTGAAGAAGCGGTGATATAAGTCTTCGTCCTTCTGAAACTGGACTTCTGCAAAAAAGACGGTTTTAGAAACTGCATTCGCGGGAGGTAAAAACACTCCATCAATCCGAAACGCGGTTTCTTTCACTTCAACCGATTCAAACTGGTAGTTTTCTGCTTCTGGAGGTGGTTCATCTACTAATTCAAACAGCAAACCGGGAAACTGCTTAAATAATTTGTAGAAGATGGTGTCACGTCGCATTTTTATTCCTCAACACCCAGACAATTACCAGATTGTAAAGGCTTGAGATACCAATTTTAGCGTCGGCGTAGCCCACACTTCTCTACGAGACGCTCGGCGTAGCTTGCTTCCCCGGAGGGGTACGACTTAGCTCAGTTACCACCGTAGGTATCGCATGTCCCTACGTCCGCGATAAAATTCTCAAACAACAGCGCACTCCATACCAATGCAAATTAACTGGCAAACTGCCAAAACCTACGAAGATATTCTGTATCAAAAAACCGATGGCATTGCGAAAATCACCATCAACCGTCCTCACAAACGCAATGCCTTCCGTCCTGAAACAGTCTTTGAACTGTATGACGCTTTCTGTAATGCTCGTGAAGATACTACTATTGGTGTTGTCCTATTTACTGGATATGGGCCACACACTGATGGCAAATATGCCTTCTGTTCCGGTGGCGATCAAAGTGTGCGGGGACATGCAGGTTACGTGGATGATACTGGCATCCCTCGCTTGAATGTGCTGGACTTACAACGGCTGATTCGTTCGATGCCGAAAGTGGTGATTGCTTTAGTAGCTGGATATGCGATCGGTGGTGGACACGTCCTACACTTAATTTGCGACCTTACCATCGCTGCCGATAATGCCATTTTCGGACAGACGGGCCCGAAAGTCGGTAGTTTTGACGGTGGTTTTGGAGCCAGCTATCTTGCCCGCATCGTGGGACAAAAAAAAGCTAGAGAAATTTGGTTTCTCTGCCGCCAATATGATGCACAACAAGCGCTAGAAATGGGCTTAATTAATTGTGTCGTTCCAGTAGAACAACTAGAAACGGAAGGTATTCAATGGGCACAGGAGATTTTGGAAAAAAGTCCGATCGCAATTCGATGTCTCAAAGCCGCCTTTAACGCTGATTGTGACGGACAAGCTGGTTTACAAGAACTTGCTGGCAACGCCACCCTACTTTATTACATGACAGAAGAAGGATCTGAGGGCAAACAAGCCTTTCTCGAAAAGCGTCCACCAGATTTTCGCTCTTTTCCTTGGCTACCTTAGAATTGCAAAAATCGCCCCCCTTAAATGAGGTGCGATTTTTGTAGATATCAACTTTTACAGCACTAAAAATCTTAAAAACAAATCTTATTTTAAGCAGACTACAAACTCAGTCCAGTAATAATGGATGACTAAATAACCACTGCTTTAGTTTTTACCTGTTCAGATATGGAGGCAGCTATTTCCTCTAGAGGGGCAAGAGCAGCATTATCGAAATCTGAAGCTAAAGATTGACAAGATGTTAAAACTGGAGCTGCATCTGGTAAACCCCAAGCATCTTCTAAGGTTTCCCAAGAAGGTGCAAAAGGTGGAAGCGCTAAAGAGCAAGCTTTCCAAGTCGCTTGAACTGGTGCGCCCAACTGCTGGCACGTTCCACCACGGCGACCTTCTGGCTGGTAATGACGACAATATCTACAGGCAGATGCTAAAACTTTAATGGGTTTCATTCGGATTCATCTTTAGTGTTGTTTCTGGCTGAATTTCATCTTTATATTCTGCTTCTATATATAAAGACAGAGAAAAGCCAAAAAGTCATTATTTTCCATAGGTTTCAGCGATCCCAAGTAAAAAATAAACTTCAGGATATTTTTATAATCTTGTTATATATTTAAATAATTCCTATAGCAGTTACATATAGGTATCGTCTAAAACTTATTAGGGATCAAGAGTAAAACTAAAGCTTTTGATTTATTCAACCTTTTAAATTCCTCCTTAAGCCATCCTTAAGGCATAGAATTTCACATAAATAGTCTGCTTTACATACCACATTTGGCATATTTTAGCGGCAAACTATACTTTTTATCAAGAATCAGAACGATTTGACGTAATGGCAGCAAGTTATTTCAGGATAAACTCTGCTCAACGAATAATCGTTCAACTATTTTGCTTTGAAAACTGTTTAGCAGCACAGACAGAACAGACTTCCCAGCGCTGGAGTTCACCGGGAGGGGTGGGAGATTGACACTGGGGACAAAGGGGTAAGCCATGTGATCGCGATCGCACAATCTTCGTCCAATGTCTAAAAGCCGCATTTACATCCTTGGTAGGTATAGCAGCATCAGGGCGGTTAATCTCATCACCAAGGTAACTGGGATGCTCATGAGGCGAAACCGTTTGTTGCTGTTTTCTTTCCACCAACGGATTCTGCCAGCCAACAGTAGAGAAGCGAATATCAACCAAAGGCGTTGGCAGCTTTTTATTCAACTTTAAAAGTAGAGATGTGCGACCAAAAGTCAGGTTTTGCGCCCAAGCAGCACTAGAAGTTGCTACCGACAAAACATCACGCTGAATTGCTAATGGTCTAGTATTTGCGGCAACTACTGACCCAACAACTTCTGCCCAACACTTGAGCAGGCGTTGAAATGGTTGCTCCTGCCATTTCGACTGCTTTTCCAGAATCCTTAAAACATCATTAATTGATTTCAACGACATTATTCAAAGTGGGGAGTAGGGATTGGAAAGTGGGGGAGCAAGGGAGCAGGGGAGCAGCACTTCTCTACGAGACGCTCTTGCTAGCTTGCTTCCACGAAGTGGTACGGCTACGCTCAGTGACCGAGGAGAAGTTGCAGTAAGTCTTTCCCTTCTGCCCCTGTGCCCCTCTGCCTCTTGTGTCCAATGCCTTATATCCAATGACGGCAGTTGCTCCACTTGGGGAGACCCCAAGACCGCACTGCCTCCCCAATGCTCCATGCCCACTCTATCTATTTAAATAATTTCCGCTACTATTATCACAAAATATATCTATCTAAAAGTTGATTCCAGTAATCTACGTTTGAGGCAAAAAGGCAATGACTCAAAACTCCCTGAACGACTCCAGTACTCATCAATCGTCTAAAACACCTGGGTTGAAACCAGTACTAGCAGCAGCACTAGCAAGTTTAGAGGTGCCGCTAGATCAAGAGTTAGCTCGATACCGACGCACGCGAACTGGTTTGGTGTCATCTAAGCAGTCCCATGTTGCAAGTTACATCAGCGGACAACCCCAACCGTTAACTACCATTTCGACAATATTGGGCGCAACTCAGTCATCAGCAACGGAAATTAAAACCAACGTATCGCCTGCATCTGTAGCTGTGAATCCTGAGATGAATCCAGCGCCAGCTACGGCAAAAATTGATGTCTCACCCGCATCTGTAGCTGTGAATCCTGAGATGAACCCAGCACCAACTACGGCAAAAATTGAGGAACTGAATAATCTTAATGTGCCCTCCACCTCCAATGCAGCCAAAACACAAACTCAACTTCCACCACCCCCACCCAACTTTAATAGCAGTATCGTGCCAGCGATCGTTAAAAATACTAAAAGCGAAAATCACTTGCAGACAGATGATAGCCCCAAGCACCCAGATGACTATTTAGAATCTAGTGAAGCACTGCTGCGAAGTCTGACAGAAGAACAACCAGAAACCAAGAAACCAAGCAATTCTAGCGACAGTCTGCTATCACCTTTGGGTATTGGCTCCATGTTGCTGCTATTGGTGGCTAGTCTGATCTTGGGTTATGCAGTCTTCAATCCCAAAAGCTTGCCACAATGGAATTTAGGCAACTTATTTAACGGCAACTCCTCTCCCACACCAGAAAATACTGAGGAAGTTGGGAGTAATGTCCAACCTCAAATTCAACCACCAAGCACATCTATACCCAAATATCCCAATCTAGCTACTGAAGAGTTTCCTGAAGTAAGAGATCCTAATGATGTAGTTGGCTTAAAACCCAAAGTCCAACCAACCCCCGCTGTAGTGCCTAATCCAATTGTTACCCAAAACCCTGCAAACCCTCAAGGGGCATTGTCTAACCCCAATACAGCCCAACAGATGAACCCGATCGCCTTAGCACCAGTACCGAGACTACAATCCTTGCCTCCTCTTTCTTTACCTCCCACTTCACCGACAAAAACCTCGCCCAAGCCAATCGCAACGTCACCAAAGCCAGATACAGAAATCAAACCAGCAACAGATGGGTTTTATCATGTAGTGATAGATAATAAAGGAGCAGCTTTTGCCTCAGCACGGCAAATAATTCCTGATGCTTATTTATCGCCTAACAAAGAATTGATTTATCTGGGTGCTTTTAAAACTAAAGAGCAAGTAAAACAACAGATGAAACTGTTAGAAGCGAAGGGAATCAAGGCGCGAGTTCAGCAGCCATGAATTGCAACAATTTACGATACCATGAGATAACAGTCCTGAGTCAACAAGTGCTGAGTGGTAGAGACAGAATATTGTTTGTTTACGACATGAGTAATGAGTAATCCGTGCTGAGTGGTAGAGACAAAATATTGTTTGTTTGCGACCCCACAACAAAAAATATTATACTCAAAACTTTTATTAGGCACTCAGCACTCCATAACTACACGTATGACAAAATATATTACTATACTCAGGACTTTAACTAGGCACTTAGCACTCTATAACTAAATTCATTACTCAGCACGGTCTAAACGCCCTGCTAACAGCACTCAGAACTGGATTTCGTTGGAGAGCCGATATGGAATTAATCAAGCGTATTCTGCGGGTGATTCGCGCTAATCTCAATAGTTTGATCGGTGGTGCAGAAGATCCAGAAAAGATTTTGGAGCAAGCTGTCCTGGAAATGCAGGAAAATCTGGTGCAGTTGCGGCAGGGTGTAGCACAAGCGATCGCTACCCAGAAACGCACCGAACGACAAGCAGCGGCCGCTCAGTCACAAACGGAAGAATGGTATCGCCGCGCCCAATTAGCGCTACAACAAGGCAACGAACCTCTAGCACGTGAAGCTTTGACTAAGCGCCAAGCCTATAAAGAAACTACTACAGCCCTCTGTTCGCAGATAGAGCAGCAAAACGAGATAGTTGCTAGGCTAAAAAAGGATATGCGATCGCTAGAGTTAAAAATTTCCGAGGCGAAAACTAAAAAAGATATGTATATTGCCCGCGCCCGTTCTGCTGAAGCGTCTTATCGCCTCCAAGAAATGCTCGGCGGAGTTTCTGCTAATAACAGTCTGAGTGCCTTTGAGCGCATGGAAGAAAAAGTTTCACAGATAGAAGCTCAATCAGAAGCTATAGCTCAACTTAGTAGCGACGACTTGGAAACACAATTTACTTCTTTGGAATCTAATGATGTAGATACCGAATTGGCAGCAATGAAGGTACAGGTTTTCAAGCAGTCAGAAAACACACAGCACAAAATCCTAACTGAGGAGAGCCAAAAGACAGAGCAGCCTCCCCAACAACAGTTACCCAAAACTCAGGATTCTTAAAGTTCCACTAATTAACCCAGTTTGGCGATATCTTAACAATAAAGAGTTGTTAGGAGGTACTGATTCAAACTGGAAAGATTACATTGAAATAGGTAGCTATAAAAAAGTAAAAAAGCTAACTGTCCAACAAAAAGCGTAAATCACACAAGGAAAAACAAAGTTATGGGATTATTCGATCGCATTAAGCGAGTAGTTAGTTCTAACCTTAACGACCTGGTTAACAAAGCCGAAGACCCCGAAAAAATGCTAGAGCAAGCCATCCTGGAAATGCAGGAAGACTTGGTGCAGCTGCGTCAGGGAGTAGCCCAAGCGATCGCCGCCCAAAAACGCAGTGAAAAACAGTATAATGATGCCCAAAATGAAATCAATAAATGGCAACGCAATGCTCAACTAGCGCTACAAAAAGGTGATGAAAACTTAGCACGACAAGCTTTAGAGCGTAAAAAAACTTATACGGATACCAGCACAGCCCTCAAAGCTAGTTTAGATACCCAAAGCACCCAAGTTGATACCCTCAAACGCAATTTAATCCAACTGGAAAGCAAAATTTCTGAAGCTAAGACCAAGAAAGAAATGCTCAGAGCGAGAATCACCACTGCCAAAGCCCAAGAGCAGCTCCAAGGTATGGTACGTGGGATGAATACTAGCAGTGCAATGTCTGCCTTCGAGCGGATGGAAGAAAAAGTCTTGATGCAAGAAGCCAGGGCCCAGGCACAAGGAGAGTTAGCGGGTGCTGATTTAGAAAGCCAATTTGCTCGATTGGAAGGTAGTAGCGATGTTGATGATGAATTGGCAGCTTTGAAAGCCCAGATGCTACCACCCGCCGCTCCCCAAAATCAAGCCCAA
This sequence comes from Nostoc sp. ChiSLP03a, assembly GCF_034531215.2. Lineage (NCBI taxonomy): Bacteria > Bacillati > Cyanobacteriota > Cyanophyceae > Nostocales > Nostocaceae > Nostoc > Nostoc sp. ChiSLP03a. The sequence goes on along the minus strand of NZ_JAVRBQ020000133.1, from coordinate 44,865 downwards.
CTGCTACCGCAACAAGAAGCCACTGCTCCTAAATCTAATGAGGTGGTTGATGCTGAGTTAGATTCCTTACGCAAGCAATTGGATCAACTGTAAAATTGACAGAAAACTTATTTAAGCTAGTCCCACACCTGTTGGCTGTGGGATTTTACGTCATTAGTCAATAGTTAACAATCCTAATAACTATAAATTATTAACTATGGACTATTGACAACTTTGGGATAAAGTATTGTGTGTGCCAACTTCGATCGCCACCTGATGGAGACTGCAATGAGTAAGGCTGTAATCACCATAACCGATGCTGAGTTTGAAACCGAAGTGTTAAAAGCCGAGCAGCCTGTATTAGTTTATTTTTGGGCTTCCTGGTGTGGGCCTTGTCAATTGATGTCGCCCCTGATTAACTCAGCTGCTAGCAAATATAGCGATCGCCTCAAAGTCGTTAAAATGGAAATTGACCCCAACCCACTGACTGTTAAGCAGTATCAAGTGGAAGGCGTACCTGCCCTCAGATTATTTCAAGACCAAGAAGTTTTGATATCCACCGAGGGAGTCATCGGCAAAGATAAATTACTCGAACTCTTAGATACGTACTTAAATAGTAATTAGTCATTGGTCATTAGTCATTGGTCATTGGTCACGTGTACTGAGCGTTGCCCTTGGCGCAGCCTCTGGTAGAGAAGTATTGGTCATTCGATCAAAGGACAAAGGACAAATGACAAAGGACAAATGACAAAGGACAAATGACTAACATACAGTTTGCAAAACGTTTACAACCCCTAAAATCTAATGTATTTGCTGATATGGACAGAGCCAAGGCTGTCGCTTTGGCCGCTGGCCGAGAGGTAATTGATTTATCCTTGGGGTCTTCCGATTTACCAGCCGAGGGCCACGTTCTTGAGGCGATCGCCCAATCTCTTGGCGATCGCACTACCCACGGTTATCTGTTGTTTAACGGTACCTTTGGATTCCGCGAAGCCGCAGCCAACTGGTACGAACAAAAATTTGGTATCAAAGTCGATCCTCAAACTGAGGTACTACCTTTAATCGGTTCTCAAGAAGGCACAGCCCATTTACCCCTAGCAATACTCAATCCAGGGGATTTTGCCCTGTTGCTCGATCCAGGTTATCCATCCCATGCGGGGGGAGTCTACCTAGCCAGCGGTCAAATCTACCCGATGCCACTACTGGCAGAAAATGGTTTTTTACCAGTTTTTGCTGATATTCCTGTCCCAGTTTTGGCGCAGTCGCGGATGATGGTATTAAGTTATCCTCATAATCCCACCGCTGCGATCGCACCTTTATCTTTTTTCCAAGAAGCTGTCGCCTTCTGCCAACAACACAATCTCGTGCTGGTTCACGATTTCCCCTACGTAGATTTGGTATTTGGAGAGAGTGGGGACTGGGGACTGGGAACTGGGAGACAAGGAGACAAGGACACAAGGGGAATCATTAATTTCCAATCCCCAATACCCAATACCCAGTCCCTAGTCCCTTCAATTCTGCAAGCCGATCCAGAAAAAAGCGTCTCGATTGAATTTTTCACCCTTTCCAAGTCCTACAATATGGGTGGCTTCCGCATTGGCTATGCCATCGGTAATGCCCAGTTAATTAACGCCTTACGCCAGGTAAAAGCCGCCGTTGATTTTAATCAGTATCGGGGAATTTTGAATGGTGCGATCGCTGCCCTAACAGGCCCTCAATCTGGCGTAAAATCTGCTGTTATCACTTTCCAGAAGCGGCGTGATGCTTTCATCAATGCTTTACACCGTATTGGCTGGAATGTTCCTACTCCCCAAGCCACAATGTACATCTGGGCAAAATTGCCCTCACCTTGGAGTGAAAACTCCGTAGAATTTTGTACCCAGCTAGTCAAACAAACTGGTGTAGCAGTTTCTCCAGGTGCTGGCTTTGGCAAATCTGGAGAAGGGTATGTCCGTTTTGCCTTGGTGCATGAGCCACCTTTGTTAGAAATTGCTGTAGAAAGAATGGCTGAGTTTCTTCATTAAATTTCTTCTCAAGCTGAACGCCAAGGATTTTTGGCGGCAAAGTCTATCAATGGAACACGCGGTAGGGCACACATTTGTGCATTGGTGTCAACTTCAGGTAAAAGTTAGGTTTAGCAAACGTTCTAGAGTTGCCCTCATCCCCTAACCCCTTCTTCCAATTTGGGAGAAGGGGAGCTGGAGAATTTCCTCCCCCGTTCCAAATGGCGAGAATATCTGGGAGTGAGGGCAAAACTCATACAGTCAGGAGATTTCACTATTAGTTGGCACTAATGCACATTTGTACATCCCTATTAATCACCGTATTGTACTGATCTGAAAAAGATACACTGCATTTTTTATAACAACATATAATAATCAAAATACGTAATTAAACGTATAAAACTATCAAAACATTTTTCATTTTTTTATTGATAATCAGCGTTAACTTTACCTAATCAGGTCTCCTCGTTTCTTAAACTGGGTTTGTACGCTCAGATACCAAAGACGGCTAACAATGCAGGTAAGCATCTGTATAGCTAAAAAACCTATGGTCAAGAAAGCCCAAGCCTAAAAACGACAGTAGTTTAAAACTTAACTTCCAAACTGACAGAGACTTGAAAACAATGAAAACGACTTTTCAGACACTTGTAATTGGTGCCTCAATGGCTATTGGTGTGAGCGCTTTTGCCACTGCCCCAGCACACGCTACATCCTTTGAATTCAATAATACAGGAGAAATTAACACTTACACTGGTGGCTCAAATGGTACTTTCATTAAAGGGAATACACAAGATGGTACTAAAGCTGCCATCAAAGCTTTGACAGATAACGACTCCAGCTCTAACGTTGAGCTTTGGTATAGTAGCGAAACCCCAGATTCTAACGTTGGCTTCACTGCCACAAAAGGAACCTACAAAGCCACCGTTAGCAGTGTTACTGCTGATGACTGGAATAATTTTGGTTCGCAATGGCTAGGCGATTTATTGAGTAGCTACACACCATTTCAACCTGTATGGAACGGGTTTTCAGCTGAGAGCAAATCACTAGTTACTAGTTATTTTCCTTCCTTGGGAATGGGAGATCCGAATATTGGTGGTTTCCAATTCGGTCAGAATGGCGGTGTGGAACTGAAGTTAGTTGGTCACTTGGATGTAAAGACTAAGCTTGCAACAACTATTTCTACTAAGGTTGATGAAAAATGGAATGCAATTAAATCACAGTTTTCTCAACAAACAACTTCACCAACCCTTTCACAAGTTGAAAGTTTAATTCCACAGCTACAAATACAACTGAACGCAATTCCCGGACAGATTACCACACTACAAACAAAACTGGACGCAATTCCCGGGCAAATTACACCACTGCAAACACAACTGGACAAAATTCCCGGACAGATTACCACACTGCAAACACAACTGAACACAACTGTTGCACAAATTGCACCACTGCAAACACAACTGGATGCAATTCCCGGACAAATTGCACCACTGCAAACACAGCTCAACACAACTGTTGCACAAATTGCACCACTGCAAACACAACTGGACACAACTGTTGCACAAATTGCATCACTGCAAAAACAACTGGATACAACTCCTAACACTCCAGCCAATTTAGTAAAAAGGCAAACACTGACCAGTCAAATCACTGTACTAAATACCACCAAAATTCAACTGACGAATCAAATCACTCCACTAAATACCAGCAAAACTCAACTTACCGGTCAAATCACTGTACTAAATACCAGCAAAACTCAACTGACGAGTCAAATCTCTCAACTGAATACCACTAAAACTCAACTGACGGGTCAAATTTCTGACTTGAATACTTTCAAAAATGTGACACTGCCAGGTCAAATTTCTCAACTGAATAGTCTCAAAAATCAACTACCGAGTCAAATTTCTCAACTCACATCATTTAAAGATATACTGACTCTGCAAGTTGCATTAAACGCCTACGAAGGTGAAATTGCAGCTAGTGAAATTGCTAAGGTAGTTACTGGTGGTCAAACTTACTATGCCTATAGTTTTAACCCCACTGCATCCGGTATTACTGCCTCTGATGATGGTGTTTCTTATAGTGCAATTTATACTTGGAGAACACCTAAGTATGTCCCTCACACAGTACCAGAACCCTCAGTAGTATTTGGTATTTTAGGTGTTGCTGGTATTTTTGTTACACAACGCAAGTTAAAAAAAGTATCTGGTTGAAACTCTGGTTTCCATTCCAAAAAATAAGTAAGGGAGCTATTAGCTCCCTTTTTTGATGAATAATTCCTTGCAGCTATAATAAATTTAATCTTCTAGGTTATACTATTTCTAAAAATACTTGCAACAAATGAATCGGTTGCAAAATTCTACATCTGTATATCCCTAGCAAGTTAATTTGTTTATAATATGGATTTTGCACAATAGTATTGCTTACCCTCACGGCTTCAGGAAGGACTATTACTATAATATTAGTACCAGTATTACTTAAGTAGTTTTACTCATAAAATTTAAGCAACTAAATTTTTAAAAACAGAAGTTAACTTAATACTCTAGATTATAAAAAAATTAGTAAAAAAAAGATTAATTTTTGATTTAACTACATTTAATAATACTATCATTTTAGTATTGTAGTGCAGCTAAATTTAATTGATTGATATTTTTGATTTAGATTACATAAGTACAATTTATATTTGTTTAACTCTTTAAATGCCCTACTGTTTTAGTTTATGGTAATAATGACTAGCTTTTAATTAAGATAATCAGATAATAGGTTAGCAATGACAGTACAATTACTCAATATAAATCAGCCATTGCAGTCACACAAAGTTAAACGAATTTTACTAGTTGAAGACCATTACCTCAATCGGATGTTACTTAGTGACTATCTAAGTTACTGTGGTTATGAAGTCCAAAGTTTATCAGAAGGTTCTGCTTTTTTCTCAACCATAGAGAAATTCGAGCCAGATTTAATGTTATTGGATTTGAAATTGCCAGATGTTGACGGTTATTCACTCTTAAAACAAGTCCAGCAAAAACCTGATTTTTCAAAAATACCTATCATTGTGGTTTCAGCCTTTGCTTTTAAAGCAGATCGAGAACTAGCTCTAAGTTTGGGCGCACGTAACTATTTTGTCAAACCTTTAAAACTCAAGGATCTCATTCTTGCAATTGAAGAACAGTTTACTTGCCGCGACAGATAATTTTTTCTTATGTGTGTCTTTATTCTGCTTTTTGGCCAGCAATAAATTCTTCAACGCGCTCACTAAGAGTTTGTACAGAACTGCCAATTGTTGAAATTTTCTGTTGTACTTGCGCTAATAACAAAACTGCTGTTTGCAATTCATTGAGAGTCTCAGCCATAGCCTCACGATACTGGACTTCAAAATCTTGTAAATTCATAGTTTAGCTCTTGTCCAAAATTATTATAATAACTATATTATCAATCATAATCATAAATTTAATTGACTAAATCCGTTAATTCGCTTAAGGTTATAAATTCAATAAATAAACATAAATAGTATCAATAAATAAAATTTTAATTTAATATTTATTAAACCAATATACAAACATATTTTTGATGAAGTAAAACACTAATAAATCCAATAATATTATCATCTAGTCTAAAATATAAAGTTTCAGATAATAAAATATTATCAATTTAAAAATATTAATTATAGATTTCAAAAGCAAAGTTTTTATTCTGACAATAGCAGCCAATGACTAAGATTGCAATTACTCTTCTAGCAAGGCTCTAGTTTAGAAGCCGACGATCCTACAAGAAAGCAAAGAACTAGCTACAGCAGACTTATCTTTGTGCAGACTAAAAGCCTACCTGACTGAAGAGTGCTGTTAATAGATAACTAGGGTTTAGCTTGTGCTGAGTTAGGAGTTATTATTCTCCCTTAGTCCCTCATGACTGCTACTTTGTATTTACTTGATAAATAATTTATTAAATCGGCACAAAAAAATAATTTTTCTTAAAATAGAGAAAGATTACCTAATTTTGGTTGTGACAATATCTACTCAAATATTACCACTGGTTAAAGAGCCAGAACGACTAGAAAACCGTCTAGCCGAAATTCCACCGGAACCGGGGGTTTATTTCATGCGGGACAGGAGCGATCGCATTATATATATAGGTAAATCACGTAAGTTGCGATCGCGTGTCCGTTCCTATTTCCGGGATGGCTACAACAAGACTGAACGTATCGCTACGATGGTCAAGTTAGTGACAGAAATTGAATTCATCGTCACTGATACTGAAGCCGAAGCTTTAGCGCTAGAAGCCAATTTGATCAAGCAGCACCAGCCATACTTCAACGTGTTGCTCAAAGATGATAAAAAATATCCCTATCTCTGCATTACTTGGTCAGAAGATTATCCGCGAATTTTTATTACCCGTAAACGCCAATTCGGTAAAGAAAAGGATAAATTTTACGGGCCTTATACTGATGCTGGTTTATTGCGAGAAATTGTCCGCATCTGCAAGCGTATTTTTCCACAACGACAACGACCTCAACCACTTTTTAAAGACCGCCCTTGCTTAAATTTTGATTTAGGGCGTTGTCCTGGTGTGTGTCAACAGATGATTTCACCAGAAGAATATCGCAAAATTGTCCAAAAAATAGCGATGGTTTTTCAAGGTCGAACCCAGGAACTGATTGATATTTTGACCCAACAGATGAACGCAGCCGCTGAGAACTTGAATTTTGAGTCAGCGGCGCGGATTCGTGATCAAATTTCTGGGTTAAAGTCGCTGACAGCTGACCAGAAAGTTTCCTTACCAGATGATACAGTTTCGCGGGATGCGATCGCACTAGCAGCTGACGAACAGCACGCCTGCATTCAACTATTCCAGATTCGCGCTGGGCAATTGGTAGGACGTTTAGCCTTTGTGGCGGATACTCACGCGGAACCAGGAGCTATTTTACAAAGAGCTTTAGAGGAACATTACCAAACTGCTGATTCCGTAGAAATACCTTTAGAGATTTTGGTACAGCATGATTTACCAGATACGGAAATATTGGCAGATGTTTTAACTCAACGTAAAGGCAAAAAAGTCACAATATTGACTCCTTTGCGCCAAACTAAAGCAGAATTAATTGAGATGGTAGAGCGAAATGCTCAGTATGAATTGCAAAGAATGCAGAAATTTGGCGATCGCAATCACCAAGCAATGCAAGATTTAGCCGCAATTCTCGATTTACCAGATGTGCCTCACCGCATCGAAGGTTATGACATTTCTCATATTCAAGGGTCAAATGCTGTAGCTTCGCAAGTCGTGTTTATCGACGGATTACCTGCAAAACAGCACTATCGTCACTACAAAATTAAAAACCCCACGGTGACAGCAGGACACTCAGATGATTTTGCTAGTCTTGCTGAAGTCATCCAGCGGCGGTTCCGTAAATATGCGGAAGATCCGCAATTAAAGCGTTTGGGTAATCCTGACTGGCCTGATTTAATCATGATTGATGGTGGTAAAGGTCAGTTATCATCAGTTGTCGCCGTTTTGCAAGAAATGAATTTATTAGAAGACTTGCGAGTGGTAAGTTTAGCAAAGCAGCGAGAAGAGATTTTTTTACCAGGAAAATCTAAACCCTTGACAACTGATGCAGAACAACCAGGGGTACAGTTGTTACGGCGGCTGCGGGATGAAGCGCATCGGTTTGCAGTGAGTTTCCATCGTCAACAGCGCAGTGATAAATTGAAGCGATCGCGTTTAGATGAAATTCCTGGCTTAGGACATCATCGACAAAAGCAGCTACTAGGGCATTTTCGCTCAGTTGATTATATTCGCCAAGCGACAACCCCACAACTTGCCGAGGTTCCAGGAATCGGGCCGCGTTTGGCTCAAGAAATTTACGATTATTTTCATCCTGCTTGAGGAGATTAGTAGTCTGTAAAATTTCAATTTATGTATGAATAAACAAGTTTGTAGTAAGGGCTAAAGTCCTTACTACACACCCTTAAAACTAGCTTGAAAAAGTATTAGTTCCACTCTCGCAGAGGATTCTGTTAAGTTTTTCTGCGAGAATTTAAGATGTGTATATACCGTAAATTTACGGTATTTCGTAACTATATCTGGTAACTATGGTAATTTTGATTAAATTTTCACACCAGAATTCCACCTCATAAATCTCGCCAGCAAAAATTAACTAATCCTTAAGATAACTATTTTGTTACTAAATATACAGTATTTTCTGTAATTTAACTTTTGAATACAATAACGGCTCTTTTTTGTATCTGTCCAAGATGACTATAAATAAGCCTCTCTCAAAGCATTCGTCATAGGGATCAGTAAATATCTAAGCGTCATTTAATTAAAAAAGAATTTATGTACCTAAAGTAAGAGGGTAAAATAACTTAAATTATAGGATAGTATAGAGAGAAATCGAAGTTTTTTCAAATCTGAAATTTTGTTTAAAATAATTAGCCAATATTAAAGTCGTTTGTTAAGTTGGGTCAAACCAAAATATTTTCTACTTTAACTGGCAGTTTTCTCAAATAAAAAATAAATTACAACCAGGGGTTTTAAAATGCAGACAGTACAAAAGATTTACTGCCCAAATTGCGGTAGCCAAGCAGAACGTTATTATATTTTTGATAGTCAATTAACTCGAACACAATGCTCTAGTTGTGACTACTTGATGATTAGTTGCACTCGCACTGGCAAAGTAATTGAGGCTTATGCACCAGGAATTTATGCACAGCGCTAAATAATAAAAATCAAAAAAAATTAGAGAATATTTTCTCTAATTTCTAATAATAAATTTACTTGTCATAAATTTTAAAGACTTTACAGATTATTCTGTTGTCTGAGTTGTTGCTGTCGGATCTGTTCTTGTAACCTAAATTGTTGCCGTTGTCTAATTTGTTGATCTTGTCTAAGTTGTTGCTGTTGCATTCTCAGTTGTTGTTGTTGTGAAAAGTCTTGCTGTTGTAATCTTGTTTCTTCCTGTTGTAGTCTCAATTGTTGCTGACGCAACATTTCTTGCCGTTGTCGTGTAAAATCTTGTTGTTGTATTATCTGTTGTTGTTGTAGTAGTTGTGGTTGTTGAAAATTTTGCCGTAGCCATGTTTCGTTCATTCGTTCTTGTGTTTGCTGATTTTGCTGTTCTTGTTGTTGTCTGATTCTTTCTTGAAGCGAATCTTGTGTCTGGGGATTCGTCTGAATTATTTGTTGGGGATTCGTCCGAATTATTTGTTGGGGATTCGTCTGAATTATTTGTGCAGATGCAGGAAAATTAATCGATAAAGCTTTGGCAAGCACAATCAATGGTAGCCATACTTTAACCAACGATAAGCGATTCAACATACAATTATTTCCTCAATTGTTATAGGTTCGGTTGAGCAATCGCTAAACCCTTGAAATGTCAACATAATTTCCCTATATATCAATACAGGGGCTTCCAATAGTTAACTGAAGCTAATGTCTTATTTACCGTTATGGGCTTACGCGCTACTTACGGCTGACTACGCCAACATTCTTCAGTCGGCGACGTGTTCTAAATATTAGTGCGTTGAGAATAGCTTTCTAAATCAAGGTTATATCCAGTACATTCTCTTGATTTTTCATAAAACTCTTGCTTCTTAGATATTCATCTTAATTAAATTATATATTTAAATTTTTTACATAGTTTGCCGGATTCCCGTAAATCTACCTGCGGTAGGTAAGTTAACAAAGGGATCTCAAGCGGTTTTACGCCAGAGATAAACAGAGATGTATCTGAAGACATATCTCTGTTTATCTGCGGTTTGATATTCATTCATAGAATTGATTGCAACAAGTTTAATTTTTACTTGCTCTCAATTGTCCGCAAGCAGCATCAGCTTCTAAACCACGGGAATAACGCACACTCACAGCAGTATTTTGTTGCTTAAGAACGTTGACAAATGCTTGAATGCGATCGCGATTAGGGCGTTTGTAGTCCACTTCTTGGATAGGATTATAAGGAATCAAATTCACATGACTTTGGAATCCTCGCAGGCATTTTGAAAGTTCCAATGCGTGTTCTGGTAAATCGTTAACACCAGCGAGAAGAATGTACTCAAAGGTAACTCGACGCCCAGTGATTTCTACATATTCTCGACACTCAGCCAGTAAATCTTCTAGAGGATAGGCGCGGGCGCTGGGGACGAGTTTTTCTCGTAGTGCTTGGTTAGGTGCGTGGAGGCTTACAGCCAAAGTGATTTGCAAATTATTTTGCGCGAACTGACGGATGCGATCGCGAATACCCACTGTCGAAACTGTAAGCGATCGCTGCCCAATACCGATATCTTGATTGAGAGATTTTAAGGCTGCTAAGACATTCTCAGTATTCAACAACGGTTCGCCTAGCCCCATAAACACCACATTGCTAACCCGTTGTTGAAAATCTTCTTGCACAGTCAACACCTGATCGATAATTTCGTGCCGTGCTAGGTTGCGTTTGTAGCCTCCCTTACCAGTAGCGCAGAAATCACACGCCATTGGGCAACCCACTTGAGTAGAAACGCAAACTGTCAAACGGGCTTTTGGGCCTTCTCCCCTTTCTGCAAAGGTGGGGATACCAACAGTTTCAATAATTTGCCCGTCTGTTAATCGTAAAAGATATTTCACTGTACCATCGGGAGCCTCAGAGCGGTAATGTAAAATTGAGCGCCCAATGGGAACTTCTGCTACTTCTTTGCGCCATTGCTTGGAGAAGACAGAAATATCAGCTAGCGATCGCACCCCCTTATCATAGATCCATTCATGCAGTTGCTTTCCTCTGTAAGCAGGTTGTCCTTGTTGCTGCACCCAAGCAGTTAACTCCGCCAGAGAAGCGCCTAAAAGGGGAGGGATTGATTCTGATTTTTCTGAGTTGAAGTCAACCTGAGATACAAGAGGCGTAGCAGACATAAAAAAATCACGAGTTGATATAGGATCTCTATCCTACACCTGCTAGATAAAGTTAGCCTTGACCAAAGAAGACAGGAAATTAGCCAAAAGTTGTGCCGTTCCAGCCCCACATTGCCCCCTTAGCGTCTGCAAACTCTATATAAATGCGATTTTTCGGCACACCTAGAGTTTGGTTAATCTGCTGGCAAAAGTCTTGACTCATTGCTGCGGTTTGCTCTGGCTTCATTGTGCCAACGCTCTTAATTTCTATATAGCAAACTGGGTCTGTATTCCCTGCAAAAGTCATGGGGATTCCTGGTTCAAAAGCAGTCATTACATAAGATTCTGGTTTTCCCAAATGTTTCGCTAACTTGGCTGATAGGTTTAAAAGCATTGATTCAATTTCAGTTTTTTGAGGAGCCGATGCAGAAGTTTGCACTTTAATTAAAGGCATAGTACTGAATTGGGATTTTGGATTTTCTTGACATTGTTAAGTTTATCGAAATCCAAAGGTACAGAGTACAAAGATTAGAAAGGTGGAGAGTAGTGAGATGAGGAGAATAACCAATATTTAGTTATGAGATGAGCGAAATAGGTGATTATGTTCGGGATGATATAAACGCGATCGCCCTGTTGTTGTCGAGAGTGCTGGACTGATTATATAAAGTGTAGTGCGAATTAATTTTTCTTGATGAGTACAGTCTGCCATTTGATTCAGGGGGACAACTCTGATTTTTTCATCGGGCCAGCCGATGCGAAAGCAAACCGCAATCAGGGTTTCGGCTGGATAGTGTTCGAGTAGTTTAGCTTGGGCATTTTCAACGTGACGCGCACTTAAATACAAGCAGAGGCTAGCCTGATGTGCTGCAAGAGTGGCTAATTCTTCGGCGGCGGGGACTTCTGTACGTCCGCTGATGCGTGTCAAGATAATGGTTTGCACTAAATCGGGTACAGTCAGTTCTACTTTGAGTTTGGCAGCAGCGGCTTGAAAGGCGCTGATCCCAGGTATGACTTCAAAAGGAATATCTGCCTCTCTTAAGAGGTGCATTTGCTCGTGGATAGCGCTGTAGAGACTAGGATCGCCAGAATGGAGACGGACTAGAGATTTGTGCTGCGATCGCACTCTATCGGTCGTAATCGCTAAAATTTCTTCTAAAGTCTGGTTCGCAGTCCTAATTATCTCAGCATCTTTTCGGCAAAGTTCTAAAATTTGTTCGGGTACTAAAGAATCAGCAAATAAAATTACATCAGCAACAGCCAGTAATTTCTGCGCCTTCACCGTTAATAAATCAGGATCTCCAGGCCCAGCTCCGACAATATACACAGATGGTTCTATACCATATAGTGTTTTTTTATCACTCCCATTTTCTGTATATTCACTTTTAAAAGAACACACGGCAATCCCTCAAAAAATCTTTTTGATATTTTCTCAGTATCTTTCCGGATTCACCCTCTTTCCCTAGTAGAGAGTAATGGTAGATGCACCCTGGTTAAGCCCTAGAGAATACTCTGGGGCATTTTTTATTTTTTGGGTATGGGGCATTGGGCATTGGTTATTAATTCTTGTTTCTAATTAATTCCCTCACTCCCTCACTCCCTCTGCTCCCTCATCTCCCACTCTCCCCATTTCCCTTAACAGTAGGAACTACATCGGGTAAAGGGCGTTTGAGTAAGTAAAGCCAAGCTAATCCAACTAATCCCAATAGAATTCCTAGACTACTGACTACTTGCGCCATCCGTAATGGCCCCAGCATTAAGCTATCAGTGCGAAAGCCTTCAATCCATAAGCGTCCTAAGCTGTAGGCTGGCCAGTAAATGAGAAACAGTGTGCCTACCTTCAGGCGTGGCTTACCGGATAAAGATCGGAAAAACAACGTTATCAGTAGTGTAAATACCATTAAATCCCATAGAGATTCGTAGAGGAAGGTGGGATGAAAGTAATCGAAACTAGCATATTCTAAAGGACGATGGTCTGGTGGAATATAGAGCTTCCAGGGTAAATCAGTCGGATCGCCAAAAGCTTCAGAATTAAAGAAATTGCCCCAACGTCCGATCGCTTGCCCTAAAATCAGCGAAGGTGCTACTAAATCTGCCAATTGCCAGAAAGAAACCTGCTTGATTTTGGCAAAAATTAACGCAGCCACAACGCCACCAAGAATCGCTCCATGAATGGCAATACCGCCTTCCCAGATCGCAAAAATTTTCCCTGGAGTTGGGGCATATTTTGACCACTCAAAAAAAACGTAATATAGCCGTGCGCCAGGAATTGCCCCAATCAACAACCAAAAGAACAAATCGCCTAGCAACTCAGGATTAACGTTACGGCGCTTTGCCAAATTCTGGGAAAGGATGACGCCAATTAAAACTGCTGTGGCAATCAACAAGCCGTACCAACGAATACTTAGTGGCCCTATTTTCACCAGAATCGGTCCTGGAGAAGTAAATTGAAACGCCAAGGGCAAAGTGGGAAAATCCAGTGCCATGAAAAATTACCTAGAAAAGTTCGTTAACTACCCGCGCACTTTGCTAAGTACGGAGTTTCTTGTGTCTTGAATACTGTAACTACACTTGAATCTTCCACAACATTGTGGAGACGTAGGTAAAAATCCAGTATTCATATTTAGGAGTCTAGTTCCTAACGCTTAGTTGAGCATAACTTGTGCCACTAAAACAATTGAGTTTACCATCCTTACCGAGAGCGCAAGATGGTAGATTTGAGTAAGTTACACAAAATAGTTTCGATATAATCACCTAAACAACTTTGATATATTTAAAATTGTGATTGCTATTTATCCTGGTAGCTTCGACCCCATTACCTTGGGACACCTCGATCTCATCGGGCGCGGTAGTCGGCTGTTTGAGCGGGTGATTGTCGCCGTACTACGGAACCCTAACAAAATGCCACTTTTTAGTGTGGAGCAACGGCTAAATCAAATCCGTCTTTCTACAGAACATCTACCGAATGTAGAAGTAGACAGCTTTGATGGTCTTACCGTCAATTATGCTCAAATGCAACAAGCACAAGTTTTGATCCGGGGTTTACGGGCTGTATCAGATTTTGAAGTGGAACTGCAAATGGCTCACACCAATAAAACTCTTTCTACTCAAATAGAAACAGTTTTTCTCGCAACCTCAAATGAGTATAGTTTTTTAAGTAGTAGTGTGGTAAAAGAGATTGCAAGGTTTGGTGGTTCTATCGATCATCTCGTTCCCCCACACATTGCCCTAGATATATACCAATGCTACAATCAGAAATCTCCAATGTTGAACCCAATCTCAACGGCAGCAATCCCACCTCTCAAGAATATCTCGGTGGAGAGGGAAGCATAGATATTCAGCAGGAACTCAACCGCCTAGAGGAAATGGTTCTCTCTAGTCTCAGAATTCCGCTGACAGGACGCACACTCATAGATGAAGAAAAGCTGCTAGATCAGCTTGATTACATCCGCCTTGCTTTACCATCCCTTTTTCAAGAAGCAGCAGCAGTTCTCGACCAAAAGGACGAAATTCTGCTGGAAGCGGAAGAGTATGGACAGCAGGTTGTAGAAGCTGCACAAGCAAAAAGAGCGCAAATTTTAGCTGAAAGCGATATTATTCACCAGGCGGAACAAGAAGCTGAACGATTGCGGCGACAAGTGCAACAAGAGTGTGAGGGAATAATGCAAGAAACCCTCGCCGAGATTGACCGTAAGCGGTATGCTTGTCAGCAAGAATTAGAGCTGATGCGACAAAATGCGATCGCTCATGCTCAAGAAATTGAAGATGGTGCTGATGCTTATGCCGATGGAATTTTGGGAAATATCGAGCAGGATCTTAAACAGATGTTGCAAGTTATCACTAACGGTCGGCAACAATTGCAAATTGATAACCTTACTCAGCGCAATTCACCTCCTGGTAAAAAAAGATAGAGGTTCTAACGAGAGATGAGGAAAAATTATCGGTTGGGTTTCGCTATTGCTTAACCCAACAATTTTCATGAATGAATAATTTAAGGTAATCTACCTACTAATAAATTTTAAATTTTAGCTTGTAATTAAGCAGGATTTTTAATAAATGATTACTTTCGCTCAAGTTAATTTTGGATTAAATTTAGCTGGTTTAATTGGAATTATTTATTTTCTTTTGGCAGTTATTTACTTTATTTTAACAGTAGTTTGGCTTGCCCAACGTGGAACTAGGCTTACAGGTTGGGCTTTAGCCCTTTACATTATTCAAGTGATATTTACACCAATTATAATGTTAATATGCGGAGTAATCTTGTTTTTTCAAGGTTGGCGTTTAGATCCAATTCTTCAGTTTGAGCAATTTTTATCGTTGCTTTTAATTATTTATTTCGCTATTAAAGATATTGTAATTAATGCAGTTTACAGAGATAGGTGATTTTATAATTTTTTGTAGAGACGTGAACTTAAACTGGGCTTCATTAACGCGTCTCTAACAAAAATAGAGTATTTTTACACAATATAACTACAAAGTGTATGTAAAATCTTCTACCAGCATACCGGGAACTAAACTACCTCCAAGTTGGCGACTTTCATAAGTTCCTACTTCGGGAATGAATTCTTGAAAAGTAGTCAAATCTATTAGATTTTCTCCCCAAAAGCGATAGAGACTTTCATCAAAACGCAGGTTTTCAATGGGGGCGATAATTTCTCTATTTTCTATCCAAAAACAAGCATAGCGGGTCATACCTGTGATTCTACCAGTGTGGCGATCGCTCCAATTCAAGTAATGCAAATTTGATACATATAATCCTGTATCTAAACTCGGAAGAATCTGCTCAAATCCTAAATTTCCCGGACTTACTTCTGGCGCTCGTAAAGTCTCTGAACCATTAGCACCATTGGCAATTTTTTGATATTCCTTAGCAGTGCGAGAATTCACTAGAGTATTTACCAAACGTCCTTTTTCGATTACAGGTAACTCCGGTGCTGCCATTTCTCCCAATTCATTAAATCGCGGCACTAATCCCTGCTGAAAATTTTCTTTTAAACTAAATGCAGTCGAAAGTTGTTTTTCTTGACGCGATAAAGCAGCTAAAGCACTGTTCCCTTGTTGGATATCAGCTTCGCTTACCGCTCCCCAAGAAAGCATCAATAATAAATCTGCAACAGCAGCAGGTGCAAAATAAGTTTTGTACTGTCCCCGTGGTAATTCTTTAACTGGACGAGCAAGCAATTCTAGCTGCTTTTTAGCTTCGTTAATTTTAGCTATATATGCAGATATATCCCAATTACTCCCAGCAAATGTACCTTTAACTGCTTGTCCAGATGGGGAAAATAGAGAATAATCTAAGGTAAAAGAATCAGTAGCAAACCAGTGTTTTTGACCGCTAGAATCACCATAAGCTTTAATTACCATTCCCCCTGCATATATCCCAGTAAAATCCAATTCAGCAACTAGTTCTAGTACAGTTGGGACTACAGCTTCAGCCGCCAATAAATTCCCAGAATGTATTTCTCGACTGGTATTATTTCCTGATGGTAAAACTAGATATGGATCTACAGGTAGTAGAATAAGTTCGTCACGTAACTCTTGCAAAGCAGTATATGCTAATTGCCAATCTACCTCCCAATTTCCAGTAAAGGGAAACTGCCGAACACTGTTGCGCCGATCTTTCATCAAAGTCAGTTCTATCCAACCATCAGCAACACAACCAGTCTGCCGCACTTTCGCATGATTAAAACGAGTAAATTGACTTATTTCACTACTAAGTCTTACAGTGAATTGTTCATTTTCTAATTTTTTGATCGACAAATTTTCAATCAGTCGATTAAAGCTGACTTCTAACGCAGATAATTCTTCAATTTTCATGGATATTAAATATTCATAGGGAATAGAGATAGGGAGAAAGTTAGAAGTTAGGAGTTAAAAGAATTTTTCTAAGTAGCTAGGCGTAAATAAATTAAAGTTTGTAGTGAGGACTTTAGCCTTGATAATCCTTTTTGAGCGATGAATCGCTCACTACGAGCTAGGGTTTTATTTGATATTTAATTATGCCTATTTACTTAATTCAAAACTCCTAACTACTAACTCCTAACTATTGTATTTTTCAAGTTCCTCCACCAAAAACTTCGACATTAGCAAATACACAGATAGGTGAACCGTGTCCTACCCAAATGGCTTGATTTGGTTCTCCTTTGCCACAATAAGGAGTACCATACATTTGCCAGTTTGTGGCATCGCCGACTTTAATTAAACTATGCCAAAACTCTGGTGTTGTGGCGCGGTAGTTGGGATTACGAAGAGTTTTGGTAAGTTTACCATTTTCAATTAATTTAGCGTACTCACAACCAAATTGGAATTTGTAGCGGCGATCGTCAATTGACCAAGAACGGTTAGATTCCATGTAAACGCCGTGTTCTATCCCGCCAATAATGTCTTCAAAAGTGCCGTTTAAAGGCTCTAAATTCAAATTACCCATGCGATCGATCGCAGGTCGATTCCATGAGCAAGCACGGGCACAGGCAACTCCTGGTACACCTGCTCTGGCTTGACTTTCTAGACTGCCTAAACCCCGTTGCAGTACTCCTTCTTTAACCAAATACTCCCGCGTTGCTACAGCACCGGTATCATCAAAGCTGTAGCTAGAAAATTCACCAGCCACGGTAGGATCAAAGGTAATGTTCATCAACGGCGAACCATATACGAGGTTGCCAAAATCACTTTTATTAACGAAACTGCCCCCAGCATAGTTACGCTCATCTCCCAAAATTCGGTCAATTTCTAGGGGATGCCCAACACTTTCATGGATTTGCAGCATCATTTGATCTGGGGCTAAAACTAAATTTGTACGGGTGGTTGGGCATTCTTCTGCTGTCAATAGTTCTACAGCTTGTTCGCCTATTTGCCACACCCGATGCCATAAGTTTTCTTGTTTTAATAGTTCGAGTCCCCCTTGGTAACAGTTTGCTTGCGAACCGTTGTTGCTGCGCTGTTGTACAACCGCTCCATCTTGGGCAGTAGCTCCGTAATTCGTGCCTATAGATAGGATTTTTTGATAGACTTCTGAGCCGTTACTGCTAATAAACCAAGATTCTCGCTCAGTTGTGCTAGCACTGGCTATGGTTTGTACAATTTTGTCGTCAACTTTGAGCGTTTGGCAAATACGAACCAGTAAATCGTTGATTTCCCCTGGACTTAGAGCATCAAATGGCTCAAGAAATGGAGATTTATATTCACCAACAACTTTAGGACGCTCACTTTCACGGAAGGGATGTATCCACCATTCACTGGCTGCTAGTGCCTGGTTATAGGCTGTTTCGGCAGCAGTTTGCAGGGAAGACAATTCTAGAGAGTTAGTTGCTGCATAACCCAGACAGCCATTCACCAAAACTTCCAGCATAGCTCCCACAGTGAAGGATTTGCCGTTTAGTTGGGGTAAGGCGTCACGGACAAAACGGGTAGTAGAAGTTTCCTTTACGGCTCTAATACCAATCCAATCAGCAGGAATATCGAAACTAGCGATCGCTTTTTTGAGTTCAGACCACATAAAGAATGGGGAATAAAGAATGGGGATGGTGGGGCCCCCTCTGGGGATAAGGGGTAATGGGGAATGGAAAATGGGAAATTTTCTACCTACTCCCCACTATCCTCTAATTACGATGCCAGCGCGTGCCATCACGGCTATCAATTAGCGTAATACCTTCTGCTTGGAGTTCGTCACGAATGCGATCGCTTTCGGCAAAATTCTTGGCTTTACGTGCTTCTTGCCTTTGCTGAATTTTCGCTTCAATTTCGGCATCGCTTAAACCATTACTTGTTTGAGTTTCGGCTTCTATCTCGGCTTCTAAACCCAAAACTCCAGCTAAGGTGACGAGTGTTTGCCATTGACGCTGTAACTCATCTGTTGATGTTTCGGTTTTCCCTTCATGCACAAGAATATTTCCCTCACGGCGCAGTTCTTTGGCTAATTCAAACAGCACTGTTAACCCACCAGGAAAATTAAAGTCGTTATTTACGGTTTCTTGAAAGCGTTCAATATAGGGATTGGGTACTGGGTATTGGGTACTGGGTATTGATATATTCCCAGTCCCTAGTCCCCAGTCCCCAGTCCCTAAATCCCAGCCTAGTAATTTCCCGTATTGGTAGCCGAAGAGTAAACCTTCTTTAATGGTGTGCCAGCCATTGGTTGCTGCGGCGATCGCTTCGTCGGTAAAATCAATTGGTGTACGATATTGAGCGGTTAGCACTAACAACCGCACTGCCATCGGGTCAACTCCTCGATCTAGCAATTCTCGAATAGTGATAAAGTTGCCCAAAGATTTGGACATTTTTTCACCATCTACCTTTACCATGCCGTTATGCAGCCAGTAATGCGCTAGGGGTTTTCCGGTGACAGCCTCAGATTGGGCAATTTCGTTTTCGTGATGAGGAAAAATTAAGTCAGCACCACCAGCATGAATATCTATGGTATCACCCAAGCGATCGCGCACCATTGCCGAGCATTCTATATGCCACCCCGGACGACCTGCGCCCCACGGTGATTCCCAAGCTGGTTCTCCTGGTTTTGCTGCCTTCCACAAAGCAAAATCAAAGGGGTCTTTCTTTTTCTGGTATTCTGGATCTTCTACGTTGATGCGCTCGCTCGCTCCAGCTTGCATATCCTCTAACTTGCGTCCCGAAAGTTTGCCATATTCAGAAAACTGCCGCACTGGATAATACACATCACCATCAGCAGGGTAAGCAAAACCCTTATTTTCCAACTCATGAATTAACCGTAAAATGCCATTCATTGTGTGAGTAGCACGGGGATATTCATCGGCTTCTTTGATTCCCAATCGCGTCATATCCTCAAAATATGCTTTGATAAAGCGATCGGCTACAGCTTCCATCGACGAATGTTCAACACAGGCTCGATTGAGAATTTTGTCATCAATATCGGTAAAATTTTGGATATATCGCACTTCATAACCGATAAACTGGAGGTATCGGCGTACTACGTCCCAAACAATGCAAGCTCTCGCATGACCCAAATGGCAGTAGTCGTATACCGTCACACCGCAGTAATACATCTTAACCTTGCCTGGTTCGACTGTTTCAAACGGTTCTTGACGACGGGTGAGGGTATTGTAAAGGGTTAGGGTCATAACAGAGTAATGCTGAAATAGAGAGATACGTAATAATAGGGTAAGGCAGCTGGGATGACAGTCCAGCATCCCTATGCTAGTGTTTTCTGGACTATCTGCGCTACATTACTATTTTTTGACTATTTGATAACAGCGCTATGCAATCAGCAGTTACACCCGAATCTTCGGCAATGGATACGCCCAAACAAGGAATGCCAGTAACAATTATTACGGGTTTCCTCGGTAGTGGCAAGACGACTTTACTTAATCATATCCTCAACAACCAACAGGGTTTAAAAACCGCTGTTCTAGTGAATGAATTTGGCGAAATTGGCATCGACAACGAGCTAATTGTTTCCACTGGTGAGAACATGGTGGAGCTAAATAATGGTTGTATCTGCTGCACTATTAATAATGATTTAGTAGATGCAGTTTACAAAGTTTTAGAACGCCAAGAAAATCTAGATTATCTAGTAGTGGAAACAACTGGATTGGCAGATCCGCTACCAGTAGCTTTAACATTTCTGGGCACAGAATTGCGGGATTTAACCCGCTTGGATTCGATTATTACTGTGGTAGACGCGGCTAATTACAGCCTAGATTTATTTAACTCTGAGGCAGCATACAGCCAAATTGCTTATGGTGATGTAATTGTGCTGAACAAGGCAGATTTGGTTGATGAAGCCACTTTGAATCAGTTAGAAAGAAAAATTAACGAAGTCAAGGAAGGAGCAAGAATTATCCGCGCGACGCGATCGCAAGTGCCACTTCCTTTAATTTTGAGTGTTGGTCTGTTTGAGTCAGATAAATATTTTGACACAGTGGAGGATAAACACGACCATCACGATCATCAGGACCATGACCATGACCATGACCACTCAACATGCGGTCACGATCATCACGACCACGACCATGACCATCACGATCATCACCATCATTCTGACCATTTAGAAAATGATGGTTTTACTTCCATCTCTTTCCAAAGTGACAAGCCTTTTTCTATTAGGAAGTTTCAGTATTTCTTAGATAACCAGCTACCCTCAAATATCTTCCGAGCCAAGGGGATTATGTGGTTTGATGAAAGCCCGAAGCGTCATATTTTCCACCTTTGCGGTAAACGCTTCACCTTGGATGATGATGAATGGAAAGGTCAACTGAAAAACCAACTAGTACTGATTGGTCAAAATTTGGATC
The DNA here is from genome assembly GCF_034531215.2 of Nostoc sp. ChiSLP03a. Classification (NCBI taxonomy): domain Bacteria; kingdom Bacillati; phylum Cyanobacteriota; class Cyanophyceae; order Nostocales; family Nostocaceae; genus Nostoc; species Nostoc sp. ChiSLP03a. The sequence continues at coordinate 23,768 of NZ_JAVRBQ020000133.1, read as the reverse complement.
GTGAGGCTTTAATTTCTCAACTCGAAAAATGCATTTGTCTACCTTCAACCTCTCGCGGTAAAGGCTTTGGCAAATAAAAGTTAGGAGAGACGCGATTAATCGCGTCTGTACAGGAATTACTACTCGTTCCCAGGTTCCACCTGGGAATGCATTCTCAATGGCTTTGCCATCAATTTTAAGCAAAATGAGAGAATAGCGATCGCTTTTTGAATACAGAAAGTTTCAGCAAGAAACTCACAAGTTTTATCGAACATTAAGAATTTTTATCGGGTGGTAGACACTCGTTGTTTTTACAGCAGATTTCAGGTAAATGAGGTACAAAATTTCATTAAAAAGTCATATACCAAGAGGCTTTAAACCTTATTCCCTATTCACTGCTGTATATATTACTCTAAAATCAAAACGTTGATAAATGTTCTGATTAAAATGCGCGTTGTTATCCAGCGAGTCAAATCATCTCAAGTTACAGTGAATGATGAAATTGTCAGTAAAATTGGGCGGGGGCTAAATTTGCTCGTAGGTATAGCCAATACCGATACTGATGCTGAAATCGACTGGATGGTTCGTAAATGCTTAGAATTGCGGCTTTTTCCTGACGAAGGAGGAGACGAACGATGGCAAAAATCTATACAAGAAATTGGTGGCGATTTGCTAGTAGTCAGTCAGTTTACCCTTTATGGTGACTGTCGCAAAGGTCGCCGTCCTTCTTTTGACCGTTCAGCCGCTCCCCAATCGGCAGAAGATTTGTATAATCGTTTTATTACCAAGTTAAGAGCTAGCGGGTTGCAGGTAGAAACTGGTAAATTTGGTGCAATGATGCAAGTTATCATTGAAAACGATGGCCCCGTAACTTTGTTACTTGAAAAAGAAGCAATTTAAGTATATACACCAAAAACTGAATCACAGTAGCTTCTAGACCGTGGTGTTCTAATTGATGAGAGAATATTAAATTAACCATCACCAAAGTTTAAATTCATTCATCATGGCGAAAATCCAGTTTTCTAGAGGTCTTGACGAAGAGGTAATTCCAGATGTGCGCTTAACGCGATCGCGTACTGGGGATAGTGGTACAGCGACCTTTATTTTTACGAATCCGAAAATTTTAGATCAAGGTACTACCGAAGATATTACCGGAATGTACTTGATTGACGAAGAAGGCGAGATAATTACCCGTGAAGTTAAAGCTAAATTTATTAACGGGAAACCGGAAGAATTAGAAGCACTTTACATAATGAAATCTGCCCAAGAATGGGATCGCTTTATGCGCTTCATGGAGCGGTATGCTGAAGAAAACGATCTGGGACTGAGTAAAAATGAGTCATAGGGCTTAGGGCATAGGGCATCGGTAATTGTCATGTTCAATGAATGCGCCATTTACCATGCCCAATTATCCATTATTAAAAGTTCATGAGTGACATATAATGCCACAACCCCATCCAGATTTGCCTGGAGTTATAGTAACTTGTGCTGTGGTTACTGTCAGCGATACACGCACTTTGGAAACAGACAAAAGTGGCCAGCTAATTCAGCAGTTACTCCTTAGTGCTAACCATGCTGTAGGAGCCTACACGATTATCAAAGATGAACCAACACAAATTCAAGGGCAGATAGAAAATCTGGGCAAAAGCGCAAATTTGGATGCTGTAATTTTTAATGGTGGTACAGGTATTGCACCAAGAGATACCACCTATGATGCTATTGAGAAGTTACTAGAGAAAACTTTGCCGGGATTTGGTGAGTTATTTCGTTTTTTAAGTTATCAAGAAATTGGTTCGCGGGCGATCGCTTCTCGTGCTGTTGCTGGTGTTTATCAAGATAAATTAATTTTCTCGCTTCCTGGTTCCAGTAATGCTGTGCGACTGGCGATGGAAAAACTGATTTTACCCGAACTCACTCACTTGGTAAGTCAAGTTTGTAAGGGTTGAAATGAGCAACTTTTTAGAAAGCCACCATAAAATTTAGGTATGAAGCACTGAAATCATCCTTTATCCACTTACACCTTGAGACTAACCAGAATTATAGTGAAACGGATGAAATTTTAATATCAGGTCAGTATGGAACCTATTTACTGGAATTGCATAATTGCTCATAGCATTACTGCATTTTCATACTTTGGTATCCCCATAGTAATAGGGGTTTTCTTTGCCAAAACGAAGGCAACTATCCCTCCTAAGTTTTGGCTAGCCTTTTTCTTATCAGGTGGATTCGTACTATTTTGCGGATTTCATCACCTTCTGGCGATCTTTGAGCCACATATAGCAGTTTCCCTGCTGCACTCAGGCGTACTCGACTTAATGGCGTTTGTTTCCTTGTCTGCCTTATTCTACCTGATGCCAACGGCTTATCAAATTCTAGAGGCGATCGCCAGATATCAAGAAGATACCCGCGAACTGCAACGTAGCCAGCAGATGCAACGACTATTCCTAGATCAAGGGCCATTTGCAGCATATATCAAAGATGAGAAATCTAGAGTGCTTTACTACAACCAGGAAATACAGTCTAGATTTTCGGTAGATTCACAAGAATGGTTGGGGAAAACTGATAGTGAATTCTTGCCAGATCCAGAAGAGGGGCGGCAGGTTATGGAGAACGATCGAGTTGTTTTAAAAACTCTACGTCCTTTGAAGCTAATTGAAAAGGTAAAAGTATCTGATAACAATCAGCCGTGCTACTGGCTATCATTTAAGTTTCCGTTTAGCGATTACGCAACGGGCGCTTATCGTATCGGTGGGATCAGTATTGATATTACAGAATCCATAGAAGCACAGCGATCGCTAACTGATTTAAATCGGCAGCTAGAAGAAGAAACACTGGAATTGGAAGCAAAAAAACGAGAACTTATATATCTCTCAGATATGGCGGAGATGCTTTATTCCTGCGAGTCTGAAGATGAGGTGTATCAAGTAGTTGCTTTAACGTGTTCCAAGCTATTTCCGAATATGAGTGGTTCTATTTATATAATTGCTAATTCTAAAAATTATGTTCAAATGAATAGTTTTTGGGGAGGTCAAAGAAGGAGTAAAGAAATATTTTCACTATCCGATTGTTGGGCTTTGCGGAGAGGAAAATTAAATCTTTTATCGCCTCGCAATTCAGGACTAATGTGCAGTCACTTAATACAGCCTGTTAGTGGCGCACATTTGTGCATTCCATTGTTTGCACAAAGCGAAGTAGTTGGGAGTTTACACCTCGATGCGCTTGAAGAAATCAGTCCAGAAAATCGACAAACTTCTGAGATTATTGCTAGAACATTAGGCATTGCACTGAATAATCTATCGATCAAACAACGTCTAACCTATGAAAACTTGCGGGATGGGATGACCCAACTATTCAATCAAAGCTATATGGAAACCATAACGGAACAAAGGCTAGCTGAAGCGGAACGATCGGGACAACCTCTTAGTATTATTTTTCTTGATATCGATAACTTCAAATCTTACAATTCGCGCTACGGACATGTGACTGCCAACATTGTTCTCCAGGGATTAGCAAAGTTACTGTTAAAATCTATTCGCTCTTTTGACATTGCTTGCAGATGGGGTGGTGAAGAGTTTGTGATTGTCATGCCTAATATGACACTGGAAACGCTCAGAAAGCGAGTAGAACAATTAAGGGTAGATATTGAACGAATGCAATTGAAGGACGGCGATCGGCTCCTCGAAAGCATCACCGCTTCTTTTGGAATAGCTGTATCAGAACCAGGGATTACGGTTAAAGATTTTCTAAATCGGGCAAATCAAGCGATGCTTGAGGCAAAGCGAACAGGGAAGAATCGAGTTAGAGAATATATAAATACCTATAATTGAAGAATAAATAATTTAGAATACCGCAAACAGTCAAACAATTTTAGATTTTAGATTTTAGATTGACTCTATGACTATCCTTTGCGCTTGTGTTGGCATAGAAATCAGAAACTTATAAATTTATAGCACAAGCCTTGGTGGTTAGGACATTAACAGATGATAAAACTTAGACACAATAAGACTTTTCACCCAATCCCCAGTCACCAGTCCCCAGTCCCTTGCTATACTCTATAAAAAAACAACTCCCATATCTTCAGGGAGTTGTTTTTTATATTCAAGCAGTTTTTAAAAGATTTAGAATGGAGCGATCGCTAAACAAATAGTAGCTAATATAGCAGCGATTATATAAAACACTCCAACCACTTGTAATTCTGACCAGCCAGTAAGTTCTAAATGATGGTGTAAAGGTGCCATTTTGAAGAGGCGTTTGCCTTTGCCATCGGGGCCTTTCGTGGCTTTGTAATAACTTACCTGTGCCATCACCGAAAGGGTTTCTACAAAGAAGATACCACTGAGAATAAACAGACCTACTAAGGTGTTTGTTAATAGTGCTACAGCAGCTAAAGCTCCTCCCAATGCCAGGGAACCAGTATCTCCCATGAAAACGCGGGCTGGGTTGCGATTATGGGCTAAGAAACCTAAACACCCGCCACTTAAAGCAGCACAGAAAACCATCAATACTGGTGCTGTTGGTGCGACTAAAGCACCTAATGCCAAAAGTGCGATCGCTACTGTTCCTGCTGCCAAGCCATCAATACCATCTGTTAAATTAGTCGCATTACTTTCTGCAACTAGTACGAAACCTGCTAATGGCCAAAATAGAAATCCTAATGGTAGTGTGAAGCTTACCCAAGGTAAAGCAATATTTGTAATATTAGAAGGTTGATTAAACATCAGCCATAGACAAAACATAGCCGCAAAACTCACCTGCAAAGCCAGTTTTGTTTGTGGAGATATACCTTTATTTGATTTCCGGCGCAGAATTTGCCAATCGTCGAGCCAGCCAATCAATCCATAGCTGATTGTCAAAGCCGAAACTGCAAGCACGTCTTTAGAAAAGTTAGACAATATACAGGCAAGCAGCACAGATACAGGTATAAAAAATATACCGCCCATTGTGGGAGTGCCTGCCTTTTTGAGATGAGCTTGAGGTCCATCTTCACGAATTATTTGTCCAGTTTTAAGTGCTTGAAGTAAAGGTATTACCCAATAGCCCACCACACCTGAACCCAACGCACACAACAGTAATGGCAGGGTTAACGACATACTTTGCCAAGGTAGCCGATTGGCCATCGAATCCAAGAAAAATGCTGTTGTACCTAACCCTACGGCTAATAAAGAGGCTAGAGCGATTCCAGAAATGTTTAATCCTTGCTCAGGAGATAATTTAGCGTCCACAGAAGTTTCCCTTCACTCCACACTTATAAAATTGAATACCATTAACTAGGGATACTACCAAGTCCCTAACCTGAAAAGGCTAATTCTCAGCGATTCCTATATCATCATCTTCATCATCATCGAGGTCGTAGCCAATTCCATCTTCTACACCCATTAAGGAGTCTATTCCTTCTTCGTCAGCTTGAAAATCCGGTTCGTGAAGGTCACGCGCGATGATGCGACCGTTGTTTTGTAACCAGTCCAACAAAGAAGATTCAGGCTTTAGGGGGATGACATCGGCTCGCTGGTTACGGGGTTCTTCACGTAATGGAGAGTTCAACATATCGAGTGAGGACAAGAAAAGGTTTACGTAAGTTGACATTTAGAGTCTATCACTTGACACGGATTAATTTAGTTATCTTTTCAACCCTTTAGTTGATAAATCCGCATTCAGATAGAAATTTTTTTATTTAATAAGCATAAGGCTTAAGTCAAGCGATTCTTAGTAATTTTTTTGGCTGTACATATATGTCATTAATATCTTGTTTATGCTGATGGAAAGTGAGTGATTTTTGAGGTGACAGGCGATGATGGCAAAAGCGGCTCTTATGGATGCGATCGCACTTACTAATCGCGGTCTAGTGGCGACCGAAGAACAGAAACAGGCTATCTTAGCTGCGATCGCTACTTTAGAAGACTTTAATCCTACACCCCGTCCGGTGGAAGCTAGTAATTTGCTAGATGGCAATTGGCGATTACTATACACCAATAGCAAGGCTCTTTTAAACTTAGATCGTTTACCTTTGTGCAAACTAGGTCAAATCTATCAGTGTATTCGGATAGAGACAACCAGTGTTTACAACATAGCTGAGATTTATGGCTTACCTTATTTAGAAGGTTTAGTCAGCGTTGCTGCTAAATTTGAGCCAGTTTCAGGTCGGCGCGTTCAAGTGAAATTTGAGCGTTCTATTATCGGCTTACAACGTTTAATAGAATACAATTCTCCGGTAACTTTTATCCAACAAATTGAAGCAGGTAGAAAATTTCCCGGAATTGATGTTGCCATAAATAGTGACAAACAGCAAGGCTGGTTAGATATCACTTATATAGATAACGACCTACGGATCGGCAGAGGTAATGAGGGAAATGTGTTTGTCTTAACTAAAACATAAGCTTTTACAAAATAGCTATTTGCGAATGAAGGTATACTATAACGTCTACATTGTCAAGTGGGGTTTAATACCTTTTGCAATTTTGGATGTGTTAAGGGAGATGAGGGAGATGAGGGGACAAGGAGATAAACAAAACTCCTAACTCCTAACTCTTAACTCTTAACTCCTAACTCAGCACTCCTAACGCCCAATACCTACTCCCCAATTCAGACAAATAACTTAACAAAGACTCTTGCTGCGACCTTGAGGTTGTAGAGTGAAATCAATTAGCCCTCTAGATTGGCGATTGATAACTAAAAGGGAAAATAATCATGGTTCAACGTGGTTCTAAAGTACGTATTCTCCGTCCTGAATCCTACTGGTTTCAGGATCTAGGAACTGTGGCTTCCATCGACCAAAGCGGCATCAAATACCCTGTAATTGTCCGCTTTGAAAAGGTCAATTACTCTGGTATCAATACCAACAACTTTGCCCAGGATGAATTAGTCGAGGTTGAAGCACCAAAGGCTAAAGCACCGAAAAAATAGCTGCAAAGCTACAAGGGAAGTTGTTTGATGCGATGATGAAGGGTAGTCTAAAAGTCTGAAGTATGAAGTCTGAAAATTTCAGTTCATTCATTCTTTGTCCTAGCCTACCCTAATCTATGAGAGCCGCCCTGCGGGTATTTACGGTTTCTTTTGGGTAGTAATACGAGCCATCTACGGCTATGTAAGTTACTACCCCATCTCTTCTTCCTCGAACCCTCAAATAAATCACAATTGCTTGCTTAACTCAGCTTGAATGCCCGAACTGCCTGAAGTTGAAACAGTCCGAAGAGGTCTAAATCAATTGACCCTCAACCAAGAAATCACGGGTGGAGATGTGTTGCTCGATCGCACCATCGCCTACCCGTTTTCTGTTGGTGAGTTTGTTAATGGAATTAAAAATAATGCGATTGCTACTTGGCATCGTCGCGGTAAATATCTCCTTGCCGAACTCTCCTCGTCTTCTGGCTGGCTAGGAGTTCATCTGCGAATGACTGGTCAACTATTATGGCTGGATAGAGATGAACCATTACACAAGCACACACGGGTTAGATTATTCTTTAGGGATCGGCAAGAATTACGCTTTGTTGACCAGCGAACCTTCGGTAAAATATGGTGGGTTCCGCCTGGTGTTGCTGTAGAAAGTATTATCACTGGTTTGGCAAAACTGGCAGCAGATCCATTTTCATCAGAATTTACTGTTGAATATCTAGCAAACAAACTCCAAAACCGCCGCCGTCCGATTAAGACTGCGCTACTAGATCAATCCGTAGTGGCGGGATTAGGTAACATCTATGCTGATGAAGCATTATTTAAGAGTGGAATTTTACCTGAAACCTTGTGTATAGATTTGCAGCCAAAGCAAATTGAACGTTTGCGAACAGCGATAATTCAGGTGTTAGAAACCAGCATTGAGGCTGGTGGTACGACATTTAGTAACTTCTTAAATGTTAAAGGTACTAACGGCAATTATGGTGGTGTAGCCTGGGTTTATAACCGCGCTGGAGAACCCTGTCGAGTTTGTGGTACATCAATTCAACGGATCAGGTTAGCTGGGCGATCTAGTCATTTTTGCTCCCAGTGTCAAACGTTACGGGGAGTCATGAGACGCGATTAATCGGGTCTTTACAAGAGTTAGGAGTTCTAACTCGAAACTCTTTTAAAATGCAGGTGAAAGACGTTACAAATTTGAGAGAGGAACTAATGGCAGTCAAAAAAGGAGATATGGTTCGCGCTGTGCGCGAGAAACTAGAAAACAGTCTGGAGGCTAAAGCCAGTGATGCTCGCTTTCCTTCATATTTGTTTGAAAGCAAGGGCGAAATTGTCGATATTAAAGGTGATTACGCCCTGATTAAGTTTGGGAAAGTGCCAACACCTAATATTTGGTTACGTGTGGATCAACTCGAAGAGTTTAAATAAGTAAAAAGAATTCAGGAGTCAGAAGTCAGAATTCGGCATTTTTTCTGACTCCTAAATTTTTGCTGAGAAAAATCGCTTAATAGAAAGAATTCATGAAAGGCAATACCGTGCAATGCCAATGCATCGGCTTGTATTGTTAATGCCATGGTCGCCTTGTTAATGCTACGCTTTTACGCAAAACTGTACTAAGCATGAAGCTAGAATTAGTGACACGATCAAAAGAGATCGTCTTTTTGTGTTGTCATTATGAAAATATTGGTGCTAAATGCCGGATCGAGCAGCCAAAAGAGTTGTTTGTACGAAATTGCAGGTGAAACTCTGCCCACCCAAGCACCCCAACCCCTTTGGGAAGGAAAAATCAACTGGACTCAAGATCGGGGTGTGGCAGAAATTGAGGTGAAAACTGCTACGGGTGGAACGCTACAAAAATCAATCTCTGGTGATTCCCCACAGGCGCACCTCACCTATATGCTCAATACACTTGATCGTGATGCCACCAAGGTAATCGATCGCTTGTCAGAAATCGATGTGGTGGGGCATCGGATCGTACACGGTGGAGAAGATTATCGAGATAGTGTAGTAATTACGGAGGATGTCAAAAAAGCGATCGCCGATCTGTCTAATCTTGCTCCCGAACATAATCCAGCCGCTGTGCAAGGCATAGAAGCAATTGAAAACATCCTAAAAAATGTCACTCAAGTAGCAGTCTTTGATACCGGATTTCACGCCACTTTACCCGATGCAGCAGCAATTTATCCAGGCCCCTATCAGTGGGTAGAGCAAGGTATTCGCCGCTATGGGTTTCATGGTATCAGTCACCAATACTGTTCTCAACGTGCTGTCCAAATTTTCGGTCGAGATGTTGCATCTGAGCGGTTAATTATTTGCCATCTGGGAAATGGATGCTCTTTAGCAGCGATAAAAAACGGTCGCAGTATTGATACCACTATGGGATTCACACCCTTAGACGGATTAATGATGGGTAGTCGTTCTGGTTCAGTCGATCCAGGAATTCTGATTTACCTATTGCGCTACTGCAATTACTCTGTAGAAAAGTTGGATGAGTTATTAAATAAAGCTTCTGGGTTAAAGGGAATTTCCGGTGTATCTAGCGATCTGCGTGAAGTGAGAGAAGCGATGTCTCAAGGTAATTCTCGCGCTCAACTGGCGTGGGATATCTACGTGCATCGCTTGCGTTCTGGTATCGGTGCAATGCTTGCTAGTTTGGGAGGATTAGATGCTTTAGTATTCACAGCAGGTGTAGGCGAACACTCTGCGGAAATTCGCCAAGCCGCCTGTGAAGCCTTTGGATTTATCGGATTGAAAATAGACCTTGAGAAAAATCAACAGCAGCCTGTAGATGAGGATATTGCTACATCCGATTCAGCAGTACGGATATTGGTTATTCATACTCAAGAAGATTGGGCGATCGCCGGGCATTGTTGGCAAATATTGACAAAGTAAAAATCATCAAAAAGCCAACCCCTTTTAGAAGTTGGCTAAATTGCAGTAGATTTAAAGTTAGTGAAGTACAGTATTTAGGTCTTAAAGCTAGACAGAGAGATTATTTTAATTCTTGTAGCGCACCGGGGCGTAGCCAATTCTGAATTCTACTATAACTTTCTTTGAAAGGAAACTCTTAAGAATCTGTAATAGCAAGCCGCGCTACAAAAGTATCTAATTCTTGGTCAATAGCATCTAATTCTCTGTTAAGTAATTGTAACTCCCTAATTGTTGCGTCAACGTCAGATTGTCCTTGTTGTTTTTCTTCTATAATTGAATCAACCTGTTCTCGAAACTTTTGAATTTCTTGACCAAAACTCTCGTCTATCGACTTTTGAATTTCAGTTAGCTTTATTACTACTGCATCGGCTATTTTATGACCTCGTTAGTCTGCTGAATCACGAATTGAAGCTGCAAATCGTTTAGCAGCGTCCTCTTTAATCTTGTTATTTGTAGACTTTGCAGTTAACAATCCCTGAATGAGTCCACCACTAGCCATAGCTCCAAATATCAACCAGGGACATGGCTTGTAAATCTAAATCGATTTTAACTATCTCTGAAGTATCAATATCTTTTGTATTTATCCGAGTTGAGAACTGTTTCAATACTTCATTTTGTAGCCACTCAAAATCTAGAGCCAAAGCTTTTAAAATATCATTTTCTAATTGTCGGCTCAACCTGAAAAGCTCACGTCTTAATCTAAATGGTAAATCTTGCTCCCACCAAGTTTTAGGGTCTTGGGTTCTTTTGAGTTTCAGTAAAAGATTTTCTAATAACTCTGTTTCAGCTTCGAGAACTTTCTGGTGTAACGCCTTGGTACGGTATAAGCGTTTTTGATCCAAATTCAGGCGAATTCTGAGTAAGGATTTTGGATTTTACTCTAGCGATAGTGAAAAAAAGAAAGTTAAAAGGATTTTATTTAATTTAAATTTCTTAATAAAGGACGCATAATCAATCTAACAACTCGCCCCCATGTAAAGCTTAAAATGTACTCTACAAGTTTTGGGGCGATCAGTGAAAAAAGCGGTAAAAATAAGGCAGTAAGGTTACGAAAGCTAGTACTAGCAACAACAACACTAGGGATGAAACAAATCAGCGTCCATATCAAGCTATTTATAAATTTAGAGTTTATGGAAGTACGACTTTGAAATTGATTAACAACTATATAGCGAGTAGTAGCAAATAATATAGTTAACCCTAACCAAGCAAATATTACTAGCATCCAATTTGCTGGATGGAGATTGTAAACTAGAAAACCAGCAGGAAAGAGAGAAGCTATCTCCCAAACTAGCAGATTTAATTGAGTCCGAAGACAGCTTAGTATTTGCTCAATAAGCCAATAATGCACATAAACAATATTTAAACACTGAGGATTTTGGATAAAATCACTTCTAATTTTGTGAATTATGTCGCCATAAAATAAGATATTGCTTTGTAAAATAATATCTTGTTCTTTCCAAAAATATAAAGCTGATGTATTTTCTCTATAATAAGAATTAAAAGTAAGTCCATACTGTAATATTGATTTATTTTGTAATGATTTACTCCAAAATAATTTGATAAAATTTACGATAAAAGTATTGTCAAATATTTTTAAGTTGTTTTTAGTAACTACTAATTTAGTGTATAGTGTAGCGTTCTTATTAAAGCAAATCTTATCGCTAAAACAATTGTAGTACCAAAGATAAGCTAGTAACTTTGGAGGAATGTATAAAGAGCAGCCTATTTCTCGCGCTTTTGCAATTTGTTTTAAAACAGTCTTATTTAGATAAAAAGTATACTGTCCTGGTTCAACCTTAATTTTAAGTTCAATAGAAGTGCCTTGAGGTATTTGTACAAAGAAAGAGAGTTGAACATCAACTTCATTATCTGTGTGTGTTTGTTCGGCGTTCATTGTCGGGATAATTTTGCGATATTTTGTATAATACCAATCAGAAAATCTAGCGTTCCACGCCACTGTTTTTCTCCAGCAACTACCCCTTCATTATGTATTTTTAGAATTAAATCTCTATCTCCTTCAGATAATTGAAATAGCTTTTTATGATAACGACTAATAATATCTCCATCTAATTGCATAACAGTTTGAGCATAAATAATATCAATATCTACGCTGGTAATATTGCCACTATTAAGTGCCGCTTTTAGTTCAGACATTTTCCGCAAAGTACGAATAAATTTATCATTGTTTAAAAGTTCTTCAATCTCTTTCCACCTTTGCTGTAAACTTTTTAGACTATTTTCTTCTCGCTCTGCAACAGGAGTGGGAGCAGGCAATATTGGTCGAGCTAACTTTATGTATACCTCGTCAGTTGGAAGAATATTCGCTTTATGTTCCACTTGATATTTAAGACGCTCTTGATATTGAATTATTCGGGGATCTGGCTCACTACTATCATTGCTTTTTTCCAGGAGAATGTAAAAATATTCTCTTTCAAGTTGCGAAAATAGACTTGTATAACGCTTGCGTAATTCTTGAGCTTGAGTTTTTTCTGGTTCTGGTAAATCGTCTGGATTTGGAATTCCTTTGACATCAAAGTAGTCTTTGTCATTTATTGAATAAATCTCTTCATAGGCTTGCCAAGCATTAAACTTTGCGCCAGTAATTTGCTCCACAACCATTGTATTTATTTCTAAAGCTGTAATATCATCAACTAATTCATGTACAGATGAGACTACTTTCTCAAGCAAATCTTTGGCTTGTTCTTGAATTTTGTTAGGCATAGTCATAATTTCCTTGATTTATTTAAAGCAAATTAACCTACAGGTTTGGATAAATTCCTATTCTGTAGGTATTTTAGATTGACTAACTGTTAATTAACATTAATAATTACTGTGGGCGAGATAGCGATTGTTGTGAAGTTTTACGAGATTTCATAATTTCTATAAAAAATTCATATAACTTTTGCAAACTTTCTATATTTTTTTGCATAATCTCTCGACTTTCTTTGATTTGAGTTAGATGAAATTCGCGAAGTTCTGTATACGAACCGTTACCAACAAATTGACTACCAACTTCATTAGTTATATCACCATCAATTAGATTGATTGTAGTGCGTATTCGATTACCTGTTTGAGCAATTTGCTGCCCTTGTAATTCTTCTAAGTGAGTAGATGATTCTGGAACCCAAGTGGTAATTTCTAGCTCGATAACTTCAACTATTGCTGTTTGAATAGCATCAATAATTTCATCAATATTGAATTCTTCTCCCTTATTATTCAGCTTCTTAACTTTGATTTTAAATTCACTACTTGGTTTGCTGTCTTGACTATTGCTTTCCCAATTTTCTATGGCTTGACCATTAGTTTCTGTGTTTTCATTAAAAGTATTATTCACCATGATGTTTTAGAGGTTACAGACAGATGTAAATATAAACAAGATACAACTATAGGTGATGTCAAAAGTTTTCAGGCTTTTACTAAAAAAAAGTAATTAAAGTCAAAACAACTTAATATTTAAGAAATTTTTACTAAAAAAATTATGATTTCCTAGAGCCAAATTTATCTTAGAAAAAGAATAATATCATTTTAAATTTTGGAAGAACTGCGTTGCAGCGAATCTAGCACTACCGTAGGGTTTCCTCATTGTCCTAAGTAGCGTGATTCTGAAATAATTATTTAATTAGCTTTTGGGCGTTTACTTCAAATCAGTATAAATTCAATATTGCTTTTATACAAAGAATACGTAAATATATTTTAGAGCAAAGATAAATTTAAAGTATTAATAAGCACTACATAATAAAATTAGTTTATTTAAGTCAACTTTTTTATCTTACCAAGCAAAGCTTAGACGCACGAGTAGGCCTGACTTTTCTTATAGCACTATGTATACAATGATATGACTGCGATCGCAAAGCCAAGGAAAATATGTTGTTATCTCGTCAAGATTTTGCTACACCTTTTGTAATTTCTATGTGTATTTTAGGAGTTGGCTTGATTCAATTCCCCCAATTGCAAAAACTAATAAATAGAAAACAATCTACCTCTATAGAAACTCTACAAAAAGAAATAAAATCTGAAAATATCCGTTTGAATTTTCTCAAAAAAACGCCTAGTTTTGGTTATGATAACTTCATCGCGGATTTGGTGTATCTCAACTTTCTTCAATATTTTGGAGATGATGAAATTCGGGATAAAACAGGTTACAGTTTAAGTCCAGAATATTTTGAAGTTATTCTAGAACGTGACCCGCGATTTTTAGCAGCCTATCACAGTCTTTCGATCAGTACTTCATTATATGCTGGTATGCCAGAACGTGCGATCGCAATATCAGAGAAAGGCTTAAAATCAATATCTCCCTCAGTTCCCAAAAAGTCTTATTATATATGGCGTTATAAAGGAGTTGATGAGTTATTATTTTTAGGCAACGCTAAAGCTGCGCGACAGTCTTTTGCAACGGCGGCAAACTGGGCAAGTAAATTTTCAGATCCAGAGAGTCAACTTATAGCTAATACTTCCCAAAGGACTGCGGAATTTCTGAGTCGAAATCCTAACAGTAAATATGCTCAAATTTCTACATGGTCAATGGTTTTAAATAATCATGCTGATGAGAAAACTCAAAAACGCGCAATTAGGGAAATCGAAGCTTTGGGAGGAAAAATAATTACAACTCCTGAAGGGACTAATAAAATTATATTTCCCCCTAAAGATTAAATTATTGCAAGTCTAATCGAGGATTAGATTCACTCAATAAGTTACAAGTTTCTCATGTAGGATTGAGTAGGGGAATACTGATGTCAATACAATTGGCAGAATCTGACTTTCAAATATTAGGGTGTTTTCCTGTTATTTCTCAGTTGCGCCCGCACCTTGAGCAGGATAATTTTGTAGAAAAAGTTCGATATCAAATGAAAGAAGGATATCAACTTGCATTCTTGGAGGTAGAAAAGCAAGCTGTAGTGATCGCTGGATTTCGTATTTCTAATTGTTTAGCATTGGGAAAATTTTTATACATTGATGATTTAGTTGTTGATGAGTTGAAACGCTCGCATAGCTATGGTCAACAATTATTTCAGTGGCTAATTGAATATGCCAGAAATCATGAGTGTAAACACCTGAGTCTAGATTCTGGTGTTCAGCGATTTGCAGCCCACAGGTTTTATCTCATGCAGCGTATGAATATTACAAGTCATCACTTTTCAATGGAGTTGTAGCAACAAGCACTTTGGTTGTGACAAATATTTTTTGGTATGACGGCAAATTAATTCACTCTCAAACCCTAGAATTAAACATTAACGATCCGGGTTTACTTTATGGGGCAACTGTTTTTACAACACTGCGGGTTTATGAGAACTCCCTAGATAGTAATTTAACTAATTGGCAAGCACATTGCGATCGCTTACTCTTCTCACTACAAACTTTTGGCTGGCAGCAACCCGATTGGAACCGTCTGCGTCAAGGCGCTCAAATTCTTCTGTCACACTTTCCCGTTCTCAGAATCACCCTCTTTCCCGATGGACGGGAATGGATAATTGGGAGATTCTTACCACAAAATTTGACGGAAAAACAAAAAACTGGTGTTTCGTGTGCAGTTGCGAGTCCGGAATTTTCTCGCTCTCTCCCCTCTCATAAAACTGGAAATTATTTGAGTGCTTGGTTGGCAAAAACTAGCTCAGATGCTCAAGAAGCAATATTAGTCGATGCTCAAGGAAATTGGCTAGAAACCACTACAGGCAACCTTTGGGGATGGTGCGATCGCACTTGGTACACGCCACCGTTGACAGCCGGAATTTTGCCAGGAATTGGGCGATCGCAACTTGTAAACTGGCTACAAAACCACCAGCAGCCAGTGCGAGAAGAAACTTGGAGCGTCGAGCTAGTCCAGAGATTTGAAGCGATCGCCTACACTAATAGTGTGGTCGAAATTATTCCCATTCATACAGTTCATCTGCCTTCAGGGTCGCTACAATGTAATCCCTACCATCATAGTTTTCAGCTAATAAGGGAGCTTTTTTTAGCATGACAACCACGCCAAATTTGTTATATCTTAAGATAAGTTAACATAATTCTTAATAATCACCTTTTTGAGCAGAGAAGCTAGGCGATTGCGCGAAAAATACCGGAGGATAGACCTTAGTGAATAAAAGATGGAGAAATGCAGGGCTGTACGCGCTGCTGTTTATTGTCGTAATTGCGCTGGGAACAGCATTTTTTGACAAACAACCCCAAAGCAGAGAAACATGGCGATACAGTCGCTTTATTCAAGAAGTTCAGCAAGGCAGAGTAGAAAAAGTCAGTTTGAGTGCAGACCGCTCTACAGCACTGGTTACACCCAAATATGACCCAGCGAAACGGATTGTTACCTTAGTCAACGATCCAGACTTGATTAATACTCTGACTTCTAAAGGCGTTGATATTTCTGTTTTGCCCCAAACCGATGAAGGATTTTGGTTTAAGGCACTGAGCAGCTTATTTTTCCCTGTATTGCTTTTGGTTGGCTTATTCTTCTTGCTACGTCGCGCTCAAAGTGGCCCAGGCAGCCAAGCGATGAACTTTGGCAAATCTAAAGCCAGAGTGCAAATGGAACCACAAACTCAGGTGACATTTGGCGATGTCGCTGGTATTGACCAAGCCAAGTTGGAATTAAACGAAGTCGTAGACTTTTTGAAAAACGCTGATCGCTTTACCGCCGTTGGTGCAAAAATTCCTAAAGGTGTGTTGTTAGTTGGCCCTCCTGGTACAGGTAAAACCCTCCTAGCTCGTGCTGTAGCTGGTGAAGCAGGTGTACCCTTCTTCTCAATCTCCGGTTCAGAATTTGTGGAAATGTTCGTCGGTGTGGGTGCATCCCGCGTCCGCGATTTATTTGAACAAGCTAAGACCAATGCTCCTTGTATCGTCTTCATCGATGAAATTGACGCTGTAGGTCGTCAACGGGGTGCAGGTTTAGGTGGTGGTAACGATGAGCGGGAACAAACCCTCAACCAGTTGCTCACAGAAATGGATGGTTTTGAAGGCAACACTGGCATCATCATTATTGCCGCTACCAACCGTCCTGATGTTCTAGATGCAGCCCTGTTGCGTCCTGGTCGCTTTGACCGTCAAGTTGTGGTTGACCGTCCCGACTATGCCGGACGTAGCGAAATTCTCAAGGTACACGCCCGTGGCAAAACCTTGGCGAAAGATGTGGATTTGGATAAAATCGCCCGTCGTACCCCTGGATTTACTGGCGCAGATTTATCCAATCTGTTGAATGAAGCCGCAATTTTGGCAGCACGCCGGAATTTGACTGAAATTTCAATGGATGAAATCAACGACGCGATCGATCGCGTATTAGCTGGGCCAGAGAAGAAAGACCGAGTAATGAGCGAAAAGCGCAAAACCTTGGTAGCATATCACGAAGCTGGTCACGCTTTAGTTGGTGCTTTGATGCCAGACTATGACCCAGTACAAAAAATTAGCATCATTCCTCGCGGTCGTGCAGGTGGTTTAACTTGGTTTACTCCCAGCGAAGACCGGATGGACACAGGTTTATACAGCCGCGCTTATCTGGAAAATCAGATGGCTGTGGCTTTGGGTGGTCGGCTTGCTGAAGAATTAATCTTTGGTGAAGAAGAAGTTACCACTGGTGCTTCTAATGACTTACAACAAGTAGCACGGGTTGCTCGTCAGATGATTACCCGATTTGGGATGAGCGATCGCTTAGGCCCTGTTGCTCTTGGTCGTCAACAAGGTAACATGTTCCTCGGACGCGATATCATGTCAGAGCGTGATTTTTCTGAAGAAACCGCTGCTGCTATTGATGAAGAAGTTCGCAAACTTGTAGATGTAGCCTATACACGCGCGAAAGAAGTGTTAGTGGGCAATCGCCACATTCTAGATCAGCTAGCGCAAATGCTGGTTGATAAAGAAACAGTAGACGCTGAAGAGTTACAAGAAATTCTGTCGAACAACGATGTGACAACCGCTGCGTTTGCCTAATTTAATCAGTAGTTAGGAGTAGAGACGCGATGAATCGCGTCTTTACAAGAGTTAGGAGTTAAGAACAATCCGTAACTTTAAAAATTTGGGGTAATTCTGGGATTTTTCAGAGTTACCCCAATTCTTTTATTTCTTGGCAAAAGCCCGGCCATGAAGACCGGGCTTTTAATCCGTAATGGGGTTATATTCCCCGGAGGTTCGTTATAAAGTTTCAGTATAAATCGCTAACGCTAATCTGATGATAAAGACTACCACGTGACTATAATCAGTTCCGGAAAATTAGAAAAAATTTTTTAGATACACCAAAATCAAAAGAGCTATAACTTTGACTTCACAAGGGAAAAGATACAATCTAGCTACAATTTAAGAAGTCTGGATTGTGAAAAAATCCCCGAACCCATCATGTTAGAGTACAATCCATTAGCTTGCTTGCCCTCCTCTGAGGAACTGCCCGACTCTGACGATACCCCTGTGGATAATGAACTACAAGACTTAATTCCTAGTTTACTTAAAGCCGTACTGGCAATGGCATGGGCAGATCGAATAGACTGGTTTTTCGGGGCTGATATGGCTGTTTACTATGACCCCAATCTACCAGCGATAGTGCCAGATGGATTTCTAAGCCTGGGAGTTGAGCGATTTTTTGATGAAAACCTCCGTCTAAGTTATGCAATTTGGGAAGAAGAAAAAGTTCCTATATTGGCACTGGAAGTAGTATCTCAGACTTATCGCGGAGAATACACTACCAAAAAAAACGAGTACGCAAAGCTTAAAGTCTTGTACTATGTTGTTTATAATCCTACTCGCCGCCGCAAGCAACACTTAGAGGTCTATAAATTAGTCAATAACGAGTATCAATTGCTGTCAGGAAATCCTGTTTGGCTACCAGAAGTAGGTTTGGGAATTGGCATAGAACGAGGAATATATCATGGTATCACGCGAGAGTGGCTGTACTGGTATAACGAGCAAGAACGACGTTTACTAACGCCAGAAGAACGTGCCCAAATGTTGGCACAGAGGTTACGCGAACTTGGTATCGATCCTGATTCTCTCCCGTAATCACTCGAAATCAGGGTAACTCGGAGATTTTACGAATTACCTTGATTGCGATCGCTGCAAAATAATTTATGCATTCTGTCGCCCACCCCTCATGGCATCAAATAGATAACTTTCTAAATCTCAATCGGAGTAACGTCAAGAGTGACTGGATACTAATTAGTTGGTTAACTTAAACTCTGGATGTCGGTTTCAAAAATAGCCACGCCACAAAGAATGTAGCTGCTGTGAATAGTTGCGTCAAATCCAAAGCAGATAGATAGCCATCTGCAAATGAAGCAATGCTGCGATCGGTAATGCCAAATACCCAAGATGACAGGCCAAATAGCCAAATCCCATTCTTGAGATTTCCGACAAATTCTTTAGAGTCCGATCGTTTTTGATCTTTCATAATCTTCTGTCCGTTGGTGAACAATCCGGTGATTGATGCTCAATACCTGCCATTAGGAATTTTTTCCGATTCCTGACGCTGAATTTAGATTTACTATCTATTAATAATATTAATAAATATTTCACCTCCTTGACATCCCTACCTTTAGGTACATCTGCTAACTATGACATTCTTCTTTTGGTTGTGTTACCTCCGATAGACGGCAAAACGTTGAGTTCTCAGCTTTACAGCGTCAGGTTTGAATGCTTAAATTACATGATTTTTAAATAACCATATAAATATTTATTTATGCTTTGCATAAAATACTTCATAGGATAGATGCGCTTCCAAAATCTCTTGATATTTCAATTGTGTAGAGACTCGTAGGGGCGCACAGCTAGCTATGCGCCCCTACAAGGAAATGAAATATTTATTTTGGAGTAGATTAATTCCTTACTCTTGACTGAGCACTTAGCACTCAGCACTCAGCACTCATCACTCAGCACTCTTCATCTCACCAACTGCGCGGCAGAATTAAAAAATTGACGACACAACCCCTTCGTGACTAAAACTGTTGTCAACAAGTTAGCAAAAGCAACCATAAACATAATCAAAATTTCGTAGGAGACAGCATCTAGAGGTTTGACACCAGCTAATAACTGTCCGGTGGTAATTCCTGGTATTGCGACCATACCTATGAGTATCATTTGATTAAGAGTAGGAATCAATCCGGCTTTGATGGCGTCTTTGCGATACTGGCTAACTGCTTGCTCTGGAGTTGCACCTAAGCTTAAATGGGTTTCTATTTCGAGATGGCTGGAATTAATGGTGCTGACCAGACGATCGCCTGCGATCGCAGCTGCATTAGTAGCATTACCTAAAACTATCCCTGCTAGGGGAATTATATACTGTGGTTCGTACCATCTCTCTGGTTGAACGATTAAGAAGTTGATGTAAAACACTGTCACGGTGGTACTAATTAAAATTGCACCCCACACCAAAGGCAACAGATAAGGAATTTTTGGAGTAATGCGATTTCGTGCGACAATCGCCGTAATTGTCAGCATTATTGCCAATAGCGCCAAAACTGCCCAAGGATTGTCTAAAGCCAAGATGAAATCTAAAATGTATCCCAATACAAGAAGTTGTAAGATGGTTCTTCCAGTAGCAAGGGCTAGGTTCAACTCTAATCCTAATTTTTCCCAGGCAGATAAACCAATGGCGATCGCCATCAATCCCACACCAATAGCTAAATCCACGAAATCCAGCTCGATCAGATCCTGCATGGGTTCTCTATCTCCTGGTATTTTCTGCTCAAAGCAACCCACACAAGAGGAACTTTGACCTGATGTGTTGGATCTTGGTTGATATATATCACTTTCATCAATTCAAAATGGTACGACCTTAACAAGGCAAACACCTAGTATGCCTACTATCTGTAAATTAAATGTGCGGTGGTTTCTTGCACCACAATTTAAGTAAAAACCCTAATAGATGCGTATCTTGGGCGATAGTCTTTTAGTAGCTCCTTTTTGATTAACAATTCAATCAGCAAAAATTGACTGTCGAAGTGCATCCTTTGTATCTTCCGATAAAATGAGAACTCATGATCCAAAGTGTAAATCCCATCCCTGCCTTTGATATCAAGCAGCAATACACCACCATTGAAGCAGAAGTAAGTGCCGCTGTCTTAGAGGTTTTGGCTTCTGGTCGCTATATTGGCGGCCCCTTAGTCGAAGGCTTTGAACAACAGTTTGCCGCTTATAATACTGTTACTGAATGTGTGGCTTGTAATTCTGGTACTGATGCGCTCTACTTAGCGTTACGAGTTTTGGACATTGGTGCAGGCGATGAAGTGATTACAACGCCTTTTACCTTTATTGCAACATCTGAAGTGATTAGCGCCGTCGGTGCAAAGCCTGTTTTTGTTGATATTGACGCGACTACGTTTAATTTAGATGTAGAGCAAGTCGCAGCGGCGATTACACCCCAAACCAAAGCAATTATCCCGGTTCACCTCTTTGGACAACCTGTGGATATGACATCATTAATGGCGATCGCTCAGTCTCACAATTTGTCCATAATTGAAGATTGCGCTCAGTCTACAGGCGCGATTTGGGCCGGTGAAAAAGTCGGAAGTATTGGACATATTGGTTGCTTTAGTTTCTATCCTACCAAAAATCTTGGTGGTTGCGGCGATGGTGGAGCAATAACGACTAACGATCCAGCGATCGCCACTAAACTGCGAATACTACGAGATCATGGTAGTAAAATTCGATATTTACACGAAGAAATCGGTGTAAATAGCCGATTAGATGCTCTCCAAGCAGCCATTTTGCAGATTAAGCTACGTTATTTGGATATTTGGAACGATCGCCGCCGAGATATCGCCAACTATTACTATCAGTTCCTCAGTCAACTTCCGGGGATTGTCCCGCCCCAAGAATTACCTGGGGGTATTGGGGTATGGAATCAATACACTATTCGTATATCTGGCGAAGGGCGCAATGGTTCCAGTGCCAAATACAGAGATTGGGTGCGTAGTCAATTGCAAGAACAGGGCGTGAGTTCAATGATTTACTACCCCTATCCTTTACATTTGCAGCCAGTTTATCAAAGTCTGGGCTATCAAATTGGAGACTTACCAATAGCAGAGCAAGCTTGTCATGAGGTTATATCATTGCCTATGTTCCCAGAACTGACACAACAGCAGCAAGATCAGGTGATTTATGGGCTGAAAGAAGTTAGAAGTTAGGAGTTAGGAGTTAGGAGTTAGAAGTTAGGAGTTTAGAGTTAGAAGTTAGAAGTTAGGAGTTTGGAATAAATAAGTTTCTTCAACTCATAACTCATAACTCATAACTCATAACTCATAATTCATAACTCATTACTCATCACTCCTAACTCATCACTCTTAACTCCTTACTACATTTGCAGTTGCTAAGGCTTCTACTAAGCCACGCACGGCGGCAATCATGGCGACTTCGCTATTGAGTTGGTTGATGGCGGAACCAACACCAACACCAGCAGCACCAGCCGCGATCGCTAATGGTGCGGTAACGTTAGAAATGCCGGAAGCACACAATACTGGCACTGAAACTACACGGGAAATCTCAAAAGCTGCTGCCAAGGTGGGAGCAGCTTTTTCAATTAATCCTAGAGTTCCGGGGTGAACTGGGTTACTGCTAGTACCGCCTTCGGTTTGGATAATGTCTGCTCCAGCTTTCACCAGTTCTTCTGCTAGCTGTACTTGTCGATCTAGTTCCAGGATGTGAGGAACGGTTACAGATAGGGTAATTTCCGGGAGGAGAGCGCGAGTTTGCTTAGTCAGCGCTAGCACTTCTGGAGCCTCAAAACGCCGTCCTTGAGCATAAAAAGAATCGAAATTACCGATTTCAATTAAATCAGCACCAGCTGCCACTGCTTGCACAAATTTATCTGGCTCTACTGCCGACACACAAATAGGTAAATTTGTCAAACTTTTAGCTAGTTGGACTAAAGCGAGATCGGCAGCAATATCGACAAAAGTAGCACCACCTAATTCAGCAGCTTTGACTGTAGCAGCGACGCTAGCGGCGTCGAAGTTATTTAAACCGCTAATCACTTTGAGAACGCGGCGGTTAGTAAATGCACGTTGGAGTGTGGAATGCATCGTCATAGTTTGGCTTTTGAAGCTACGAAAATTAGGTATATTCTACCGTCCCTCAGTTGATGAGAGACTAAATCACTATAGTAGTTGCCAAATATTGATAATTTTATCTTTATTGCCACTAATCAAAATTTTGCCATCTGTACTGAAAGCGATTTAAGTCTGTAGGGTCTTTTATCGCTATCCTAGTCAAACTCTAGAGGCCACAAATCTGCGATTGGTACTTCCCATCCTGGCAGCAGTTCGGGAACTGTTAAAATATCGCCATCACGAAGTATTATTGGCTCTTGTCCAAAGTTGTAAACTTCAACAATCCGCTCATCTGGGTTGAGCAAAATTCCTACCTTAGTTCCTAAACTCAGAAATTCTTGAATTTTGGCTCTCAGATCCTCTAAATTATCGCTAGGGGACTTCACCTCTACAGTCAAATCGGGAGCCAATTGAGCAAAAGACTTGGGACTACGACGCAAGCGTTCGGCTAAAACAAATGAAGCGTCAGGTGCGCGCAAATCGGAATTAGGCAATCTGAAACCAGCGCTAGAAGCTGCTGTTCGTCCCAGTTTGCGCGGTCTAACCCAGTTACGTAACTGGGCTACCATTTCAGCAGCGACCTCATCTGATTCGTATCCTGATGGACTCATAACAATAATATTACCCTTGACTAGTTCCATGCGATAGTCAGGATGCTTTTGCTGCATTTGTTCCAAGTCTTCAAGTGTTAGGGACATAAAACCTCTAGTTACACGTCTCTATATTAATTATGGAGACAACAAACCTCTCCAGGTGCGATCGCTCCATGAATTACCTTGACTTTTTACGGAATGTAGCAAGGGTACATTGATTTTACTAACCCAAGTTGCTAGTTATGCTTGCAGGTGTTCAGGTGGCATTGCATAAGCAATAAAATCCCCTCCAGAGGAAAAATTAGGAGGGGTAATGTTAAACGAAATAATTACAATTTATGCTATCACTGATGACCTATTG